>JAOPVG010000628.1 GCA_025966255.1 Jatrophihabitans sp. | reverse complement strand
CTGGCTCAGCGGGGTCAGGCGGGGCAAGATCGGCCACAGTCACCGCTTTGCGGCGGGACGACGCGATCGCGAATCCGAGGAACACGCCTGCGGCAAGCGCCACGATCGCGACGACCGTCGCCAGTATGGGCACAACAACGATGGTACGGGCGACCAACAGAACGGCCCGTCAACTGAGGAGATGGACGACGATGCCGACATTCCCTGTTCACCTGGGCGACCAGCCTCGTTCACGCCGTCAGCACAGTGCTGTCGCCCCTTCCACGGATCGTGCCAACCATGCGTGATGTGTTCCATGACGAGCTGGACGAGATCGGGGCCGGCGTCGCCGAGATGATCCGTCTGGTTGCTGTCGCCATGGCCAAGGCGACCGATGCGCTGCTCGACGCCGACCTCGCCCGGGCCGAGCAAGTGATCGAGGCCGACGTCAAGGTCGACGACCTGCGGGTGGAGCTCGAGGATCGCGCTTTCCAGATGATTGCCCGCCAGCAGCCGGTGGCCACCGACCTGCGCGTGCTCATCACCACCTTGCACCTCGTGGCCGATCTCGAGCGCATGGGTGACCTCGCCCTGCATGTTGCCAAGATCGCCCGGCTGCGCTTCCCCGACGCCGCGGTGCCGGAGGAGGCGCGCGACGTCATCGCTCAGATGGGTGAGGTGGCGCGTTCCCTCGTCACCAAGGTCGGGGACGTCGTGGAGGGTCGCGACGTTTCGCTCGCCCAGGCCATCGAGGCCGAGGACGACTCGATGGACGCCCTGCGCCGCAAGCTGTTCACCCTGGTGCTGTCCCCCCGGTGGGCGCACGGCACCGAGGCGGCCATCGACATGACGCTGCTCGGCCGATACTACGAGCGCTACGCCGACCACGCGGTCGCTGTCGCGCGGCGGACGATCTTCATCGTGACCGGCGAACGCCCCGGCCCGATCACCAACGGCCTGTCCCCGCAGCGCTAGCTATTTCTTGCCTTGGTTCGCGACGGCCTCGATCGCCGCCGTCGCGGCCTCAGGATCGAGGTACGTGCCGGGTCCGGTCGGCCGCAACGTCTTGTCGTCGAGGTCGTAGCGCAGCGGGATCCCGGTCGGGACGTTCAGCGCGACGACGGCCTCGTCCGACAGCCCGTCCAGGTGCTTGATGAGGGCCCGCAATGAGTTGCCGTGGGCGGCGACGAGTACCACCCCGGACCGACGCAGGTCCGGAACGATGGCGTCGTACCAGTACGGCAACATCCGCCCGACGACGTCGGCCAGGCACTCGGTCCGCGGCAGGATATCGAGCAGGTCGCCGTAGCGCGGGTCGTTCGCCTGGCTGAACTCGTCGTCGTCAGGCAACTGCGGCGGCGGCACGTCGTACGAGCGGCGCCACAGCATGAACTGCTCGTCGCCGAACTCCGCCCGAACGGCCGCCTTGTCCTTGCCCTGCAGCGCGCCGTAGTGCCGCTCGTTGAGCCGCCACGACCGGCGCACCGGAATCCAGGGCCGGTCCGCGGCGTCCAGGGCGATGTTCGCGGTACGGATCGCGCGCCGCAGCAACGAGGTGTGCAGTACGTCGGGCAGCAGATCGTGCTCGACGAGCAGCTCGCCGCCGCGCCGGCCCTCCACCTCGCCCGCCGCGGTGAGGTCGACGTCCACCCAGCCGGTGAAAAGGTTCTTTTTGTTCCAGTCGCTCTCGCCGTGGCGGAGCAGGACGAGCGTGGCCATGCCGCCCATCCTGCCAGCCGCCGATCTGACGACTTCGCCGTCCTCAGGCTGTGCCCGGACGTTCAGTCCACCGGTCGCTGCGCGTCAATGCCCTCGGTTCGCTGCGCGAAGTCTGCGAACGCGGCGAGGTTTGCGAGCGGTTGGTCGTTCTTCACCCGCCACGCCCACTCCCGACGAATCGACGAGCCGAAACCCATCTCGAGCAGCACATTGAACGAACCGTCCGCGTACTCGAGCACACTGCCGAGGATCCGATCGATCTCGTCGGCCGTGATCGACGCGAGCGGCACCCGGCCTGTCAGATACACGTCGCCGGCGCTGTCGATCGCCCAGGAAACCGCGTACATGCGGGTATTGCGCTGCAGGAGCCACGCGAAGACCTGTTCGCGGTTCTCGTCCGGGGCCCGCATCACGAACGCCTCGATCTCGAGGGCATGGCTGCCGACGGTGAGGATGCACGCGGTCTTGAGCCGCTTCTCCCCCGGCAGCGCCACCGCGAACACGTCGTCGCCGAGGCGCTCCCACTGGACGTCCTGCTCCTGCAGAACCGCCTCGATCGTCTGTGCCACAGTCACTGCCCGACCGCCAACTTTCGCGCTGCTCCGATCTCGTCGATCGCCTCGCCGTACGCGACGAGCAGGCCGTCGGCCGTGCGGTCCCAGGAGAACCGCTCGGCATTCGGTCGCGCGCCGCGGGCCAGCTTCGCCAGGACAGCCGGAGTACGCAGCAGATCGGTGAGCACCTTGGCCCACTGTTGCGGATCGTGCCCGTCGACCAGTAGGCCCGAAACATCGTCGGCGATGGCCGTGGGCAAGCCGCCGACCGCGGCGGCCACCACGGGCGTGCCGCACGCCTGCGATTCGAGCGCGACGAGCCCGAAGGACTCATTGTGGCTGGGCACGACGGTGACGTCGGCCGCACGGTAGTAGTCGGCGACGACGGCCCGCGAGGCGGGTGGGCGGAACTGTACGACGTCGCGCAGGTCGAGGTCGTCGCGCAGTGACTCGAGGTGGCGCGGGTGCGCCAGACCGGAGCCGCTCGGCGCGCCCAGCACCACCACTTGTAGGCGGCCGGCCAGCGCCGGATCGTGGCGCATCAAGGCGGCAGCGCGCAGCAGCACATCGGGCGCCTTGAGCGGTTGGATGCGGCCGACGAACAGCAACGTGAGGGCGTCCTCACGCAGGCCCAGGCGGTTGCGGGCGGCGGTCGCGGATCCGGGTGTGAACAGGTCGAGGTCGACGCCGGGCGCAATGGTGCGGACGGCGTCCGGGTTCGCGCCGTAGAGCTGGACGAGCTCGTCGGCCTCCTCGGCGGTCGAGGCGATCAGTCGGTCGGCCTCGGCGACGACCTGTTCCTCACCGATGACTCGGGCGCGGGGCTCCGGCTCGTCCCCCTCGGCGAGCAGGAGGTTCTTGACCTTGGCCAGCGTGTGGGCGGAGTGCACGAGTGGCACGCCCCAGCGTTCGCGGGCCAGCCAGCCGACCTGGCCGGAGAGCCAGTAGTGGGAGTGGATGACGTCGTACCAGCCGGGCTCGTGATGCACCTCGGCCCGCATGACGCCGGCGGTGAAGGCGCACAGCTGGGCGGGTAGGTCACCCTTGGCCAGGCCCTCGAACGGACCGGCGGTGACGTGCCGGACGTGGACGCCCGGGCTGAGCGTGACGACGGGAGGTTGGTCGCTCGCGGTGGCCCGGGTGAAGATCTCGACCTCGATCCCCCGCTCGGCCAGGCGGCGGGCCGTCTCGACCACGTAGACGTTCATCCCGCCCGCGTCGCCACCACCGGGCGGATCGAGCGGGGACGTGTGGACGCTGAGCATCGCGACGCGTCGCAGCGACGCGGCACCGCTCGACAGTGCCACTACTTGTTTCCCTTCGGTACCGGCCGAGTGCTTGAGCCCGAACAGCACGGGAACAACAACCGCCGGTGCGGATTCCATCCCAGCATGCCTACCGACCCGAACCCGCGGCGAAGCGGGGCGCAGAATTGGGACCATGTCCAGGGGAATTGCGGTCGTGACCGGAGCCAGCAGCGGGATCGGGGCGGCCACCGCGCGCCGACTTGCCGCAGAGGGATACGAGGTCGTCGCGGCGGCCCGCCGGCGGGAGCGGCTCGACGAGCTGGCCGCCTCGGTGCCCGCCATCAGCGCGGTGACGCTGGACGTGACGTCGGCCGAGTCGGTGGCCGAGCTGGCCGCGTCGCTGGATGACGTCGCGGTGCTGGTGAACAACGCCGGTGGCGCCCTCGGGGTGGAGCCGATCGAGCGGGCCGATCCCGCGGATTGGCGGCAGATGTACGAGACGAACGTGATCGGCGTCCTGAGGGTGACGCAGGCGCTGCTGCCCGCCCTGGAGCGCGGTGCCGGCGGGCACATCGTGGTGACCGGCTCGATCGCCGGTCATCTCGTCTACGAGGGCGGAGCGGGGTACACGGCGGCCAAGCACGGTGCGACCGCCGTGGTCGAGACACTGCGGCTGGAACTGAACGGGCGGCCGGTGCGGGTGACCGAGGTTGCGCCGGGCATGGTGCACACCGAGGAGTTCTCGCTGGTGCGCCTGCGCGGGGATCAGACCGCCGCCGATCGCGTCTACGAAGGCGTCAAGAACCCGCTGACCGCCGACGACATCGCCGACTGCATCGCGTTCGCGGTCACCCGACCCGCGCACGTCAACATCGACCTGCTCGTCGTGAAACCGTTGGCGCAGGCGGCGCCGTACAAGGTGGCGCGCAGCTGATCCGGGCCGAAGCTGATCAAGGGCTGCAGCTGATTCAGTGCTGCGGCGCGAGCTCCGGGCGACGCACCATGGCGACGATGGACAGCACCAAGCCCGCGACACCGCCGATGAGAACCAGCCAGAGGCCGAAGCCCACCGAGAAGACGCTGTCGGGGAAGTCCTTCGCCGGGCCGTAGAGCTGGCTGATGTTGCCGAGGTCGGCGAAGCCGATGAGCACCGTGACCACGGCGAAGACGAGGGCGACGATCGAGGTCCACAGTCGGCCTTGCCGCAGTCCGATCAGCAGGCCCGTGACCGCGACGATGCCGCCGCAGAAGATCGTCAGCTTGCCGTCGCCGGTCGTCCCGTCGATGGTCGCGGACTGATCGAAGATGTGGATCGTCACCCA
>JAOPVG010000580.1 GCA_025966255.1 Jatrophihabitans sp. | reverse complement strand
ACCGTCGACGCGCGCTCGGCCGGCGCGGACAACACCTGGAGCACCTACTACACCGGTTGGACGGCCTGGAACCACGTCCGGACGCTCACCTTCACGGCGGCGGCAACCTGCTTCACTCTGGCGCTGCGCTCCGACTGAGCTCGAGCCGATGGCGTCTCAGCGGGGGATGCCCTTGCCGGGGCGTGGAAGCGGGAAGCCGTCCTCGCCGGTGAATTTGTACGCGCCGTCGCGCAAGCGCTTCTGGAATCCGCGCGTCCAGTCGATCTCCGCTCGGAGCTTGCCCGAGACGTAATCCAGCACTTCGCGCACGTGCTCGGGGATCTCGCCCTCGGCCCCGGTTGCGCCGTCGCGGATCGAGCCGCGGGTGAAGGAGTTCGCGGCGAGTTCACCTTCGAGCCGACCGAGCCGCGCCTGCAGCGCTCCGATCAATTCCTCGCGCGGCAGGAACAGCATCAGGCACAGCGCCGGGATCAGCGGCTCGGACGAGGATGTCACCGTCCACCACGACTGCCGCAGCATGACTTGGAATTCCTTCTCGCCCTCGCCGGTCAGCACGTAGGTCGTGCGCTCGGGTCGGCTCTCTTCGCTCTCCCGGGCGTGGACAGCGATGCAGCCGTCCTTCTCCAGCGTGCGGATCGCGCTGTAGATCGAGCCCGGCTTCACGTTGGTGTGGTCTTCGAGTCGCCAACTCACCAGCTCGCGGCGCACGTCGTAGCCGTGGACGGGCTGCATGATCCGGACAGCGCCCAGGACGAGCAGACGGGTCGCGGACATGGCTCCGACGATAGTCCAGGTTGACTATGCCGACCGGGCACGGCCGCGCACGGCGCCGCGCGTCAGCCGCGCGCCAGCGCCTCACAGATCGCGGCGGACTCCAATGCACCGGCGACGAGCGCGTCGGCGCAGTGCACCAGCCAGGTGCCGATGCCCTCCGGAGTGCCGGTGCGGTAGGCGGCCAGCGCCGCGTCGTAGGCGTGGCCCAACTCGCGATGACCGACCTCGACCACGACGAGCGACTTCGGATCGAGACCACGCTCGACGAGCGTCAGCCGAACCGCCGCCCGGGCCACGATCCCCGAGGCCGGCGCGAACGCGTCGAGGCCCAACAGCTCGCCGTGCACGATGGCCGCGACCACCACGGCCGGCGCGGATGTCATGGACAAGACCGTCGCCAGGGTGTCGAGCCGCGGTGCGACACCGGGAGCGGGCCGGCCGAGCTGATCGGTGTCGGCCACCAGATCGGCTGCCGCGAGGGCGTGCAGCCGGGCCAGGGCCTGCCGCGGAGCGCTCGTCCAGGTGTCGGTCAGCGTGGGCACTGCGGCTTGCGCCCGCAGCGCGCCCTGAACGACCGGGTCATCGGCGGCGACTCCGGACCGGACGTCCTCCAACGCGACTACGTCGCCCTGCAGCCACGCCGATGCCCAGGCGCCCCGGAGCGAGGATTCGGCCGAGACATCGGCGGAGCGGCGGCGCAAGGTTCGGTTTCCGAGCAGCTTGTCGACTGCGGTGCGGGTTCGGATGACGCCGTCGGCGACGCCCGGCAGATCGAGCAGCGGGGCGAGCGGATCCGAAGGCACAGGCCGCAACGGTACTGGTCGGCCCCTATTGGCCTGAGGTGGTGCACGGTCGTGGGGAGGCTGCAATGATTCGGGGGCGACGCACGTCCCTATCGACGAAGGAGCCGAGGCCGTGACGGTCACCCAGCAACCGCAAGGTGATGCCCCGACGCCGACCGGTCGCCACGCCGCCGAGCCGAGTCTGGGCGAACTCGTGTCCGAGGCGTCGACCCACCTCTCGACGCTGATCCGCAGCGAGATCGAGCTGGCCAAGCTGGAGCTCCGGTCCTCGGTCAAGAACGGCGGTGTCGGCTTCGGGCTGTTCGGCGCGGCCGCCGTTGTTTTGGTGTTCTCGCTGACGTTCGGCTTCTTCGCGCTCGCCGAAGGCATCGCTGCACTGGGGCTCTCACGCTGGCTCGCGTTCCTCATCGTGTTTGTCCTCCAGCTGCTGCTGGTCGGGGCGTTCGCCTACATCGGCTACAAGAAGGTCAAGCGCGTCAAGGCTCCGGAGCGCACCATCTCGACGAGCAAGGAAACCGTCGCCTACCTCCGAAGTCACGGATAACCCCTTGGGTTTCGGTCCACTTCCCGGCGCGCCGGACAGCTCTGTCGTTCTGATCGACGGCCCGTGGACGCACCGCACGGTGCGCGCCAACGGCATCGCTCTGCACGTTGCCGAGCTCGGCACCGGCCCGCTTGTGCTGCTGTTGCACGGCTTTCCGCAGTTCTGGTGGGGGTGGCACCAGCAACTCGTCGATCTCGCCGACGCCGGCTACCGCGCCGTCGCCGTCGACCTGCGCGGCTACGGCGCCAGCGACAAGCCACCGCGCGGCTACGACGCGCCGAGTCTCGCCGCGGACATGGCCGCTCTGGTCACGTCACTCGGCGAATCGGACGCGATGGTCGTCGGCACCGATGTCGGCGGCACGCTGGCCTGGACGATGGCCGCGTGTCATCCGCGCGTCGTGCGCAGTGTGGTGGCGGTGGGCGCCGCACATCCGCTGCGCACGCGGGCATCGATCCGGCCCGGCGCGGGGCCGGCGCAGCGCCGCGCGTCGGCCTACATGCTGAATACCTTCCAGGTGCCGCGGCGAGCGGAGAACCTGCTCTCGCGGGACTCGCACTGGGTTCGGGAGCTCTACGACCGGTGGACGGGGCCCCGCTGGCGCGGCACGCCCGGCTACGTGGCCGACGTCCAGCGCTACGCCGAGGCCATGCGCATCCATCCGGTGTCGTACTGCGCAGCTGAGCACTACCGCTGGATGTTCCGCTCGCTGTTCCGCGCCGACGGTCGCCGGTATGCCGCCTCGCTCCGCGCGCCGATCACCGCACCGGTGCTGCACCTGCACGGCGACTTCGACACCTGCGTCCTCCCGGCTACGGCACAAGGCTCCGGGCAGTACGTGACGGGTGAGTACGAATGGCGCGTCCTCGACGGCGTCGGGCACTTCCCGCACAACGAAGTGCCGGAGTTCGTCAGCGGCGAGCTGATCCGGTGGGCCAAGCAACATCAGCCGTGACCGACCCGGCGGGGCGGCCAGGAGAGGCCCGGGCCTGGTCCCGACCGCCGACGCGATACGGGTCGAGTGGTACCTAGGAACCGCGCCGCGTCATCCCGGCGTGCAGCCGCTGGTACCGACTGGGGCGATGGCGGTGCGGCCCTGACTCGCCCGGTCCTGGATCTCGCTGCGGGTGAGCGCGAACCCGGTGTCCGGAGAGTCCAGCGCCGTCGCGAACACCATCCCGAGCACGGTCCCGTCATAGGCGAGCAGCGGCCCGCCGGAGTTGCCGCTGCGCACCACCGAGCGGATCGAGTAGATGGACCGCCGTACCGAACCGCGGCCGTAGATGTTCGTTCCCCGCACCGTGGTCTGCGAGCGCACCCGCGCCGAGCGCACGGTAAACGGTCCGTTCTCCGGGTAGCCGAGCACCACGGCCGGATCGCCGGTCTTCGCGGGTTGTGGGGCGAAGCGCAGGACGGGTGCAGTCAGATCCGGTACGTAGAGAACGGCGACGTCACGATCCGGGTCGAAGACGACGACCCTGGCCGTGAGGTTCTGCCCCGGCTGCGCCTGTACCTGGACCGTCCGCGCGCCTGCGACGACGTGGGCGTTCGTGAGCACGTGTTGCGGCGCGTAGACGAAGCCCGATCCCTCCATGCCCCGACCACACTCCGGCGCCTGGCCGTAGATCTTCAACGTCGAGCGCTGCGCCTCGCGGATCCGCTGCTGCACGGCCGCCGGCAGATTGCTCGGTGGCGGGGGCACCGCGACCACCGACGTCGACGGCAGGTCGCCCAGCACCGGCGGGAAGCCGCTCTGGTCGAGGAAGCCCCGCAGCGAGGAGTAGAGGCCGCGCACGGTGTCGGGAAGCGCCCGGTTCACGGAGCGCACGATCGTCGAGTGACTGGCCTGGGAGGCGAGCGACGGATAGGGGGAGGACGCCAATGGGACTGCGACCATCCAGGCCACCAGGAGGACCGACAGCACACCGAACGCCGCGCCGATCGCGGAGTCCCACGGCCGGCCGCGCTCGCGCACCAAGCGGCTCTTCACGTATCCGGCGATGTACACGCCGGCCAGCTGACCGACGGTCGCGAGCACCAGCACGCACACGATCGCGACGGGGATCTGGGCTCGTCCGTTCGCGAGCCGGGAGCCGATCGGCCCAGCCAGCTGCGCCCCGAGGATCGCGCCGCCGAAGAAGCCGACCAGGGAGAAGATGCCGACGACGGCGCCGCTGCGATAGCCGCCGTATCCATAGGCGATTGCGGCAACGACGATGAGGACATCGAGGAGGTTCACGATGTCGCGGCGCCCGGCTTCACGATCAGGACGCCGGTCTGGCCCTGGGTGGCATGGATGGTGCAGACGAAGTTGTAGCGGCCCGGCGCCGGCGCGGTGAAGGTGACCGTCCGCGTCTGACCCGCCGCAGCGTCGGGGATGTAGGCCGCCGGAAGCCCGGTGACCTGGAGGTTGTGCGGCGGTCCGCCCGTCGACGGTGGGTTGTTGACCAGGAGGATCCGCACCTTGCCGGGGTGCACGGTGATGGTGGACGGGTGGAACCGCAGGTCGGTGCCGGTCGTGATCGTGACCTGCTGGATGCCGCCGACGAGCGAGGCGGTGCTGGCGCCGTTGTGGGGACGCTTGTTGGTCGGCGACTCGCGATTGCTGCAGGCGGTAGCGGCCAGCGTGAGCGCCGCAAGGGCCGCAACGGACACCGAGCGGCGGGCGGGCATGTCACGAACGTACCGGCGCGACCTGGGGCCGGACGGCCCGGCTCAGCGCAGCCCGGGGAGGTCGGGCAGCGGGCGATGGATTGTGGTGTCCCACGGCGCGGCCCAGCCGCCGAACTCGAGCAGCCGGTCGAGGAGGCCGGCGGTGAAGCCCCACACGAACAGCCCGCCGGCGGCGAAGCCCGGCCCGAGCCAGCCGGACGGATGCGTCACCCGGAACCGGTTGGCCGGGTCGATCAACTCGGCGACCGGGACGAGCGCCACGTCGGCGACCTCGGCCGTATCAACGGGGTGCACCTCGTGCGGGTGCTCCCACCACGCGAGCACCGGCGTCACCACAAAGCCGGAGACCGGGATGAAGATCGCCGGCAGATCGGCGACGATCCGCACGCTCGCGGGGTCGAGCCCGACCTCCTCGTTCGCCTCGCGCAGCGCGGCGGCGTCGAGCGACTCGTCGGTCGGATCGAGTGATCCGCCCGGGAACGCGACCTGTCCGGCGTGCTTGCGCATGTCCGCGGCCCGCTCGATCAACAACACCGCCGGCCCCTCCGCGGTGTCGGCAAAGGCCATCAACACCGCTGAGGCGCGCCCGGTGCCGTCGTCCGGCGGCAGGAACCTGGACAGGTCAGTGGCGTCGATCTCGCGCGCCCTCGCGGCCAGCGGACGCAACCAATCGGGCAGGTCGTCGACCGGTTGGTTCGGAGCGTTCAGCTCGGTCGGCTCGCTCACACAGACGATTCCATCATCTGCTCGGCACTGCGGACGAGCTTCGCCGCCACCGCCGGATCTGTGGGGCCCGCACCGAAGGACGGGCAGAGGCGGCTGATCGGGCACGCGCCGCAAGCCGGCTTGCGCGAGTGGCACAGGCGCCGGCCGTGCCAGATCGCGCGGTGGGAGAAGATCGTCCATTCCTTCTTCGGGATGAGTTCGGCCACCGCGTGTTCGACCTTCACCGGGTCGGTCTCAGTCGTCCATCCCCAGCGCCGGACGAGGCGGCCGAAGTGGGTGTCGACGGTCAGTCCCGGGATGTCGAACGCGTTGCCGAGCACCACGTTCGCGGTCTTGCGGCCGAAGCCGGGCAGGGTGGTGAGCTCGGCGAGCGTGTGCGGCACCTCGCCGTCGAACTTCTCGACGAGCGCCTGGCCCAGCTTGATGATCGACGTGGTCTTGTTCCGGAAGAAGCCGGTCGGCCGGATCAGCTCTTCCACGACGTCGCGGTCGGCGCCGGCGTAGGCAGCGGCGGTCGGGTACCTCGCGAATAGCGCTGGCGTCACCTCGTTCACCCGCTTGTCCGTGCACTGGGCGGACAGGATCGTCGCCACCGAGAGTTCGAGCGGGGTGGTGAAGTCGAGCTCGCAGTGGGCGTCGGGGTAGAGCTCGCCGAGCTCGCGGTTGATGCGCCGCGCCCGGCGAGTGAGAGCGAGCGGCGATTCGTCGGTGACTGGCACGACTCGAGCCTACGATCCACCTCCGACCGAGATCGGCGGTTGCGCGGCCCCGGAGTCGACGTGGGGCACAATAGAGACACCATGATCGGCTTCGTTCTGCTGTTGTTCCCATTCGTGCTGCTCGGCTTCGTCCTGCTCATGGGACGCGTGGAGGAGCCGTTGAGCCAGATCGCCGTCGAACGGGAGATCGAGCAGTTCCTCGACGACGCCAGTCCCGAGGAACTGGACACCTTTGTCCGGGAAGGCACCGAGTCCGCGCTGTCGCGTTTCCGGGTCCGCTTGGGCCTCGGCCGCCTGCGTCGCGGGTGGCGCAGATCGAGCTGATCTACAGGGCAGTTCGCGTGTGCCCTAGACTTCCGCGAGACTGTGACGAGGCTCGCACTCGCAGGCAATCGAGGAGCACACGTGGACGAAATTCTGCGCAGGGCCGGACTGTTCCAGGGCGTCGACCCGGAAGACGTCGAAGCCCTGTCGGGTGAGTTCGAGATCTTTGAGGCGCCGCGCGGTGCTGTCCTCTTCAACGAGGGCGAGCCGGGTGACAGCCTCTACATCGTGCTGGCCGGCAAGGTGAAGCTCGGCCGGCGCTCCCCTGACGGGCGCGAGAACCTCGTCGCCATCTACGGCCCGTCCGACCAGTTCGGCGAGCTGTCGTTGTTCGACCCGGGCCCGCGGACGGCCACCGCCACCGTCGTGACCGATGCCCGCCTGGCCCGGCTGCCCAAGGCGGCCCTGCAGAAGTGGGCCACCGAGCGACCCCAGATCGCGATGCAGTTACTGCGCGTCGTCGCCCGGCGGCTCCGCCGTACGAACACGATGCTGGCCGACCTGATCTTCGTCGACGTGCCCGGCCGGGTGGCCAAGCAGCTGCTGCAGTTGGCCCAGCGGTTCGGCTCCATCGACGGCGGGCAGCTGCGGGTGACGCACGACCTCACGCAGGAGGAGCTCGCGCAGCTCGTCGGCGCATCGCGCGAAACGGTGAACAAGGCGCTGGCCGACTTCGCCTCCCGCGGCTGGTTGCGCCTCGAGGGCAAGAGCGTCGTCATCCTCGACCGCGAACGGTTGGCCCGCCGAGCAAGGTAGCTGGAACATCAGGCCGCCCGGGCACCAAGATCAGTCAGACGCCGTCCCGGAGATACGCCAGCTGGGCTTGCACGGACAGTTCGGCGGCCCACCAGACAGCCGGGTCGACGTCGGCGTAGACGAGTTCGACGATCTGCCGCGGACTCGCATCCGAACCGAGTTGCAGCAGGGCGCTGCGCACCTGCGACAGCCGCTCCTCCCGATGCGTCAGGTACATCCGGGCAACGTCGGCCGCCTTGGGCAACTCCGGCCCGTGCCCGGGAAGGACGGCGACATCGCCCAACCCGCGCAGGCGCTCCAGCGATTCGAGGTACGCGCCGAGCAGTCCGTCGGGATGGGCGACGACAGTCGTACCGCGGCCGAGAATCGTGTCTCCGGTGAGGACGGGCCCGGCACCGTCGTCGAGCACGAAGGACATCGAGTCCGCGGTGTGCCCGGGCGTGGCCAGGACCTGGATTCGCAACCCGGCCACGTCGATGACCTCGCCGTCGGTGAGTGCCGCCGCGCCGTGGCAGTGCGTCGGGTCGGCGGCCCGTACCGGCACTCCGATGCGCTGGTGGAGATCGGCGGCGTTCTGGCTGTGGTCGAAGTGTCCGTGCGTCACCAGCACCAGCGCGATCTTCGGCGCCGCCGCCAGCAGTCCGCCGAGGTGCACGTCGTCGCTCTGCCCAGGGTCGACGACTACCGTCTCGTCGGAGTCCGGCAGCCGCAGCAACCAGGTGTTGGTGCCGTCGAGCGTCATCGGCCCGGGGTTGTCCTGCAGCAGCACCGACGCAACCGGCGTCACCTCGCGCACCACCTCGTAGGCCGGATGCGTCATGACGCCCGGCCGGGGCGGACGGGCACGATCACGCCGTCGGGTAGCTCGATGTCGATCGAGCCGTCGTCACCGACCCGCAGCCGCGGCCGCACTGGTTCCAGCGACCGTGCCGACGCCGACGCCACCGCCTGGGCCACCGTGGCGAATGGTTGCAAGGACACCAGCGTCATCATCGTCGGCGGCAGCAGTTGCCGCTCGCCGCGCTGCGCCTGCTGGATCGCCTCGTCGATCGGCAGCCAGGACGCCGCACTCGACTCGCTGGTGACGTCCTCCGCGACCGCCGCTTCCGGCAGCGCGCCGACGAAGAAGCGGGTGTCGTAGCGACGGGCCTCGCCGGCCGGCGTGACCCATCTCGACCACGGATGCAATGCGCCGGCATCGACCGACAACCCGTTGGCGCGCAGCAGGTCACCGAAGGAGACCCGGCCGAGTTCCACGTCCGAACGAGCACCACTCAGATCGGCGGACGGGACGGTGAGCAGCACGCCCGTCTCCTCGAACGTCTCCCGCGCCGCGGCGCCGACGAGCGCGCGGGCAACGTCCTCGGAACAGCCGAAGCGGGCGGCGAGCCGGGCGAAGTCGCCACCGACGAGCGGCAGCGCCGAGTCGGCGTCGTCGACCCGACCACCCGGGAACACGGTCATCCCGGCCGCGAACGCCATCTGGGTCACCCGCGTCAGCAGCCAGGCTTCGATCCCGGCACCGTCGGACCCGTCGCGCAGCAACACCACAGTCGCGGCGTCGCGCACCGGAACGTCGGTCACTGAACCTCCACCACGATCTCGACCTCGACCGGCGAGTTCCGCGGCAAGGACGCGACGCCCACGGCCGAGCGGGCGTGCGCGCCGGCGTCGCCGAAGACCTCGCCGAGCAGGTCGCTGGCGCCGTTGACGACGGCGGGATGGCCGGTGAAGTCGGGCGTGCAGGCGACGAAGCCGACGACCTTGACGACCCGCACCACCGAATCGAGGCCGACGAGTGCGTGCACCGCGGCCAGCGCGTTCAGCGCGGCGGTGCGGGCGAGCGCCGTCGCCTCGTCGGCCGCGACCTCAGCACCGACCTTTCCGGTCACGGGCAACTCGCCGTCGACCATGGGTAGCTGCCCGGCGGTGAAGACGAGCGAACCCGAGCGCTGCGCAGGGACGTAGGACGCCAGCGGCGCGACGACATCCGGCAGCACGATGCCGAGTTCGTCGAGCCGGGAGAGAGGGGACACCATGCCCGCGACCGTATCCGCTGCCCCGCTCACCCGCGACGACTCCCCGCGCGCGGCGGGTCCGGCAGTCTCTTACGCTGATCTCATGGCCGCTACCCGCGTCGCCGCTGGCGCCACGTCCTCGCTGGCCGACGGCATCTCCAGCAGGGCGCGGTTGCACGTCGTCACGGGCAAGGGCGGCACCGGCAAGACGACGGCCGCCGCGGCGCTCGCCCTGGCCCTCGCCGGTACCGGACGCAAGGTGCTCCTCATCGAGGTCGAGTCCCGTCAGGCCATCGCCCAGCTGTTCGACATGCCGGCCATGCCCTACAGCGAGCAACGCCTCAAGGGCGGCGGCAACGGCGAGCTCTTCGGGCTGGCCATCGATCCCGAGCAGGCGATGCTCGAGTACCTCGAGATGTTCTACGGGCTCAAGCGCGCCGGTAAGGGCCTGAAGAAAATGGGCGCGGTCGACTTCGTCACCACGCTCGCACCCGGCCTGCGCGACGTCCTGCTCACCGGCAAGGTCAAGGAGTCGGTCACCCGCAAGAAGGTCGACGGCAGCCCGGCGTACGACGCCGTCGTCCTCGACGCTCCCCCCACTGGACGCATCGGCCGCTTCCTCGATGCGACACAGGAGGTCGCGAAGCTGACGAAGTTCGGTCCCATCAACAAGCAGAGCGAGGGCGTCATCACCCTGCTGCACGGCCCGCAGACCGCCGTGCACATCGTCACGCTCCTCGAGGAGATGCCGGTCCAGGAGACCATCGATGCTGCGGCCGAGCTCAAGCAGCTCGGCTTCGAGCTCGGCGCCGTGATCGTGAACCGCGCTCGGCCGACCCTCATCGCCGACGGCCAGGTGGCCCTCGACGGAACCGTGGATCTCAAGGCGCTGTCCGCCGGGCTGCGCAAGGCCGGTGTGGCCGTGGCGCACGCTCCCGCCTTGGCGCAGGAGATGTCCGACTACGCGCAGCGGCAGCGCGTGCAGGAGCAGAACGCGGCACGTTTGGACGCCCTCGACCTACCCCGCATCGAGCTACCCGATCTCAATCCGCCGGTCGAGCTGGGCGAGCTCAAGGACCTGGCTGCCTGCTTCACCGGAGGAGACCGATGACCCGGCCGCAACCGAGGCCGGCGCTCGATGTCGCGACACTCGTGCGGGACCGGAGAACCCGCGTCGTCGTCACCTGCGGCAGCGGCGGCGTCGGCAAGACCACCACCGCGGCGGCCATGGCGCTCATGGGCGCCGAGGCCGGGCGGCGCACGGTGGTGTTGACGATCGACCCGGCCCGGCGGCTGGCGCAGTCGATGGGCCTCATTGAACTCGACAACACGCCTCGCGAGGTCAAGGGCGTCGCTGACGGCCAGCTCTTCGCGATGATGCTCGACATGAAGCGGACCTTCGACGAGGTCGTGCTCGAGCACTCGACACCCGAGCGAGCCGAGCAGATCTTCCAGAATCCCTTCTACCAATCGCTGTCGTCGTCCTTTGCCGGCACGCAGGAGTACATGGCGATGGAGAAGCTCGGCCAGCTCGTCGCGGCCAACGAATGGGACCTCATCATCGTCGACACCCCACCGTCGCGCTCGGCCCTCGACTTCCTCGATGCGCCGAACCGCCTCGGTCGCTTCCTGGACGGCCGGATGGTCCGTCTGCTGACCGCGCCCGCGAAGGCCGGCGGCAAGGCCTACATGAAGGTCGTCACCGTGTCCGTCGGGATGGTCGCCCGCGTCTTCACCAAGGTCATCGGCGGCGATCTGCTCAACGATCTCTCCACGTTCGTCACCGCGCTCGAGTCCATGTTCGGCGGCTTCCGGGAGCGCGCGCAGCACACCTACGAACTGCTCAAGAACCCCGGCACCGCGTTCGTCGTCGTGGCCGCACCCGAGCCGGACGCGCTGCGCGAGGCGTCCTACTTCGTGGAGCGGCTCTCGGCCGAGCACATGCCCCTCGCCGGCGTCATTGTCAACCGGACGCGGCAGGCCGAGCCCGTCGCCGGCGCCGCCCCGCTCACTGCCGCGCGAGCCGAACTGGCCGCCGACGGGTTGGACGAGAAGCTCGCCTCGGCCAAGACCGCAGCCACGAAGACGGTGCCCACCAAGAGCGCCGCGGAGGCTGCGGCGCTGGCCACCGCCGCGCTGCGGGTGCACGCCGAGATCGCGGCGGCGGCCGAGCACGACGCGCGGATGACGAAGCGGTTCTCCTCCGCGCACCCGCAGGTGCCGCTCGTGCCGCTGCTCGCGCTGCCGGCCGACGTCCATGATCTGGACGGTCTGCGCACCATCGGCAAGCTGCTCGGGGCCTGATAAACCGGGCTCCTCAGCCGGTTCAGCGGCAACCCCCAACTGAGGCCGACCGGAGTACGGCACAGGGCGGGCGGCGCCACCCACGTACGCTGACTCTCCGTGGCCGCTTTCCCTGGACAGCCCAATCCCTGGCTGACGCTCGGCAAACTCGTTGCTGCCCTTGTCGCCGCCGGTGTGATGGTCGCCGGCATGGCTCTGCCCTTCGTCGGCGGGCTCGGACTTGTCGCCGGGCACTACTCGGCCAAGTTCGACAACACCGCCTGCACGCTGCAGGAGAGCAAGCCGCCGCAGCGCACCACGATCTACGCCCGTGACGGCAAGACCGTGATCGCCACCCTCTTCAGCCAGGACCGCGTGCCCGTTGCGTTGTCACAGATCCCGCAGTTCGTGCAGAATGCGTTGATCGCCACGGAGGACCGCCGGTTCTACAGCCACCACGGGGTGGATATGCGCGGGCTGCTGCGCTCCGCGGTCAGCACGAGCAGCGGCGCCACCCAGGGCGGCTCGACGCTGACCATGCAGTACGTGAAGCAGATCCGGTACTACCAGGCCGGCGACGACGTGCAGAAGCAACAGGCCGCGATCGACGTGAACCTCTCGCGCAAGATCGAAGACGCGAAGTGCGCGCTGTACCTCGAGAACACGCTGCACCACTCGAAGGCCCGCATCCTCGACGACTACCTCAACATCGCATTCTTCGGCGAGCACTCGTACGGCATCCAGACGGCCGCCGAGACGTACTTCAACAAGTCCGCCTCCAAGCTTTCGCTCGGTGAGTCGGCGCTGCTGGTCGGCATGCTGCGCGCGCCGTCGGCGTACGACCCGTTTCACAACCGCGCCGCGGCGAAGCAGCGCCGCGACGAGGTGCTGCAGAACCTCGTCGCGGTCGGCAAGCTCAGCCAGGCGGCCGCCGACAAGCAGAAGGCGCTGCCCATCGCGCTCGCCACGGACTCGCCGCCGCAGGTCAAGCAGGGGTGCGCCAACGCGAGCACGACCGTCCGTAACGCCGCGTTCTTCTGCGAGTACGCCCGGAACTGGTTGGAGACCGTCGGCAACGTCAGTGCGGCGCAGCTGCAGACCGGCGGTTTGAAGATCGTCACGACGCTGGACCCGAAGTTGCAGAACAGCACGCAGAAGCAGATCGAGCAGGCGGTCCCCGCCTCGTCGCCGGCCACCGCCGTGCTGCCCGTTGTCGACCCGCGCAACGGTGACATCCTGGCCATGGCGACGAGCAAGCGATACGGCGCGGTCGGCAAGTCCGAGACTGAGCAACCGGTGTTCAGCAGCCATACCGCGCAGGGCGCGTCGACGTTCAAGCTCTTCCCGCTCCTCACGGCGCTGTCGACCGGCGTCCCCCAGGATTGGACGCTGGAGACGGCGGGCAACGGCGCGCAGTACAACACCAAGAACTGCGTCACCCCGAGCAACTCCACCAACGGCGATGCCGACGAGTTCTACAACCTCAACGAAAGCCTGCAGTCGGCCACGGTGAAGTCGTCCAACACCTTCTATGTGGGACTCGCCGACCAGCTGTTCTCCTGCCACCTGGGCCCGATGGTGTCGCTCGCGCAGAAGATGGGGATCAGCAGCCTGGGCCAACCCGGCGACGGTCGCAACCTCACCACCGCGCAGGAGATCGTCGGTCAGCAGCGCGCGCAGCAGTTCGTCCTCGGCAGCGTGCCGACGAGTCCGCTCGAGTTGGCCGGCGCGTACGCGGCCGTTGCCAACGGGGGGAAGTACAACGCGCCGGCGCCGGTGCTGTCGATCACCGACAGCAGCAACAACGCCCTACCCGTCAAGCGGAGCCCGGCCGTGCAGGTGGTTGCACCTCAGGTGGCAGCGCAGGCCGTCCAGATCCTCGTCGGCGACACCAAGACGCCCGGCACGTCAGCCACTCCGTTCCAGAGCTGGTATTCCAGCGGCAACCAGAGCGTCATCGCCGGCAAGACCGGCACGGTGGGCGCGGTCAACAGCCAGGGCAAGCCGAGCAGCCAGAACGCGGCGGTCTGGTTCGTCGGGATGACCCCGAACCTCGTGGCCACGAGCGCACTGATCAACTTCGACACACCCAACCGCGCGCTCACCGGCCTGCCGAACATCGGTAACGGCCTGGCGTACGGCAAGTACGCCTCGGGGGTCTGGCTCAAGGCCCTGCAGCCGTCGCTGCAGCAGCAGAGCTGGACCTGGCCGGACCCGAATCTGGTCCCCGGCAACGACGTGCCGAGCGTGCAGGGCATGGATCTCGCGTCGGCGCAGAGGACGCTAGCGGGCAGTGGGTACAAGATGAAGCAGATCGACGGCGACCAGACGCGCTGCCCCAGCAGCGCGGGACTGGACACGATCGGCTACTACGGCCCGCACCGGGCGACGCCCGGCACGACCATCCTGGTGTGTCTCAGCACCGGCAAGTCGCAGCCGGTCTACGTGGCACCGGCACCACCGCCGGTCAAGCCGAAGACGCCAGCGACCACGCCGACCACGCCGACCACCGGCAGCACTACCGCCCATGGCCGCGGCGCCAGCCCCTCACCGCCCGGCGGCAACCGAACCCCCGGCGGCTGAGCGCTCAGCTCAGCTGGCGGCGGACCTCGTCGCTGACCCGCTTGCCGTCGGCGCGGCCCGCAACCCGCGGCTGCACCAGCTTCATCACCCCGCCCATCGCCTGTGGGCCGGACGCGCCGCTCTCGGCGATCGCGGCCTGCACCAGACCGACGAGTTCGTCGTCGCCCAGTTGCGCGGGTAGGTAGCGCTCCAGCACGCCGCCCTCGGCGCGTTCGCGCTCGGCCAGCTCGGTGCGGTTCGCTGCGTCGAAGGCCTCGGCCGCCTCACGCCGCTTCTTGCCCTCCCGAGTGAGGACGCGCAGCACCTCCTCGTCGGAGAGTTCGCGCGCCGTCTTGCCCGCCACCTCTTCGGTGGTGACGGCGGTCAGCGCCATCCGCAGCGTGGCGGTCGTCAGTTCGTCGCGCGCCTTCATGGCGGCGTTGAGGTCTGAACGCAGGCGGGACTTCAACTCGGGCATGGGCTTGACGGTACCCACGGCCGACTCAGGACTGGTCCGTAGGCTGGCCGGTATGCGCGCAACCACCGCCGTCGTCGCCGCCGGCGCAACCGGAGCCGGCGCGCTGTT
The DNA here is from genome assembly GCA_025966255.1 of Jatrophihabitans sp. GTDB lineage: Bacteria > Actinomycetota > Actinomycetes > Mycobacteriales > Jatrophihabitantaceae > Jatrophihabitans. The sequence goes on along the minus strand of JAOPVG010000580.1, from coordinate 1,259 downwards.
CTACGGCACGGTGATCGAGCGCAACGCCTTCACCCTGCGTCACTTCGACGTGCCGGTGCTGGCCGATGGCGCCGCTGCCATCAGGGTGCTGCATATCTCGGACCTGCACATCACGGCCCGGCAGCGCCGCAAGCACGAATGGGTCCGCGGCCTGGCCCGGCTCGCGCCCGATCTCGTCGTCAACACCGGTGACACCCTCTCCGCCCGCGATGCGATTCCCGCCGTCATGCATTCGCTCGAGCCGCTATTCGCGTTCCCAGGCGTCTTCGTCCCCGGCAACAACGACTACTTCGCGCCGCGGCCGAAGAACCCGGCCCGATATTTCCAGGCCCCGCAGCCACTGAGCGGCCATCGCAACCCGCTCCCGTGGCCGCAGCTGGCCGGCGCCATGGTGCGGGCGGGATGGACGGACCTCACGCACGTGCGCACCGTGCTCGCCGCCGGACCCGGCAAGGTCGCGATGGCCGGCACCGACGATCCCTACCTGCACCGCGCGCGCTACGAGCAGATCGCCGGACCGGCCGAGCCGGACGCCAGCGTGCGCATCGGGGTCACCCACTCGCCGGAACCGTCGATCTTGTCCAGCTTCGCCGGCGACGGCTACGACCTCGTCCTCGCCGGACACACACACGGCGGTCAGGTGCGGGTGCCGTTCGGGCCGGCGCTCGTCACGAACTGCGGCATCGAGCGCACCCGCGCGCGGTGGTTGCACCAGTGGGACGAGCGGATGTACTTCCACATCAGCGCCGGTCTCGGCACCAGTCCGTACGCGCCGATCCGCTTCTGCTGCCGACCCGAAGCCACCCTGCTGACGCTGCTCCCGAGGGGTGCCGCGGGCTGATCCGGTCGGCCTTGGCGTTTCGGCCACCCGGTATGCTCGACGGGTCGCACCGGGGTGTGGCGCAGCTTGGTAGCGTGCTTCGTTCGGGACGAAGAGGCCGCAGGTTCAAATCCTGTCACCCCGACCAACAACCCCGGGGCCTCGTTCATCGGCGCCGGCGTCGGCGTCCCTCGCAATTCCGTCAGTGACCGCGGCCGCGCAACGGGCAACCACGGAGCCTGCCTTCGGGATCGCCGACAAGGGTCGGCGACCTCAGTGGATCCCGGAGCGTCGTTCGAGCCGCGTAGCGTTGCGCGGCCCGAACGAACTCCGGATCAGGCGAAGAACGCGTCGTCGCCAGGCAGGTCCGCGTGCATCTCGACCAGGTCGGTCGCCCGGTCACCGAGGAACGTGAACAAGATCGAGCCCCGGCTGACGC
>JAOPVG010000573.1 GCA_025966255.1 Jatrophihabitans sp. | reverse complement strand
CCCCGGGGCGGCGGACCCGATCGCCATCTCGGGGTCGTCAGGCCCATGAACCCGCGCACCGTACCGTCGGCCGCGATCGCCGCCCTCGACCCGTTCACGCCACCCGGATCGTCGGGCGGAATCGTCACCGCGGTACCGAACGGTTCGACCGCACCCGAAGCGACGCCCGACCGTCAACGGGGCCACCAGCACCGACACGCTGCACACCAGCACGAACAACGATCGCCTCATCGCTGACCTGCGGCCCACCCAAGATCCGCTCACATGGTGTGCTGACGGTAGCCCCAACCTCGGCCGTTCGGCCTTCTAGTTGTTGTCCGCTGCCAACTCGGCCGCCTGATGCAGTAGCGCGCGTCCGCGAGCCAGCTCGGACGTCACCCGGCCGTGGGACGGCCGGGAGCCGTGGGCGGCTTGGGCCAGCACGATCTTCATCTCCGCGGCCAGCTTGTCACGCGCCGCGGCCAGGTGCAGCAGCGTCCGCTGCTCCTCCCGATACTGCCGGTCGTTGGTGGCGCTGCCACTGGCAAGGGCGGCCGAATCCGCAAGCAGAGTGTAGGTCGCGAACGCTCCCACGCTCGAGTTGAGCTGTTGGTAGAGAGCGGCGAGCTGCTCGGTAGCCGACAGCGAGCGTGTCGGCGAGGCCAGCGCCTGGCTGATCACGTGACCGTCGGTCTGGTAGTCGTCCTGCAAGCCGGTGAGGTGCAACAGCGTCGGACGCAGGTCGGTTTCCTCGACCCAGGTACCCACCGTGCTCGCTTGAGGCACGGTGTGCAGCGAGTTCGGATCGCGGGACTGGTTGCCGCTAGCCGGCTGCGGTCCGTCGACGCCCTTGACCGCGGCACCCGGCCCGGCGATACCCGCCCAGGTGACGTTGATGTTCGGGCTGTAGTAGCCGTGGTCATAGGCGAACGACGGATTGATGGCGACATTTGCACCCGACGTGCCGAAGAAGTAGTCCGGCATCGGGAACAAGGTGTAGGTCGGCGTGCGCAGCGGATCGGCCGACTGCTCGTGCAGGACGCGCTGCTCGAGTGCCCCGGCCTGGTACTTGGTGATCTTTTCTCCGTTGACGCCGGAGAACGGGTTGTCCCCCGTCATCGCCGCGGTGTTCCGCTGGAGCTGTCGCACGGTCGGGTCGTTCGCGGACGGCTGGCCGTGGACATAGATCGCGGCACCCTGCGGCTCGACGTCGAACTGCGTGCCGCTGCTGGACGTCGTCGACAGCAGGCCCTTGATGTTGGCGGCCAGCTCACCAATCTGCCCGCTCGCGTAGTTGCAGGCCACGGTGACACCGTCGCACCCGGCCGGCGTGGGCTGCGTGGCCCGTCCGACATTGGCACCCACGAACTGGTCGTTCTCCTCGGAGCTGATGACGAAGGTGGTGTTGGCCGGAGTGATGCCGTCGCCCGCGAGGCGCTGGAAGAAGGTCGCGAACGCCTGGTCGTACGCTTTCGCGTTGTTGACGTAGCAGCTGTCACCGGGGCCGATAGGCTTGCCGCTCCCAGTCGCCGTCGCGGTCGTGCAGCCGCTGGTTCCCGCCTTCCGCTCGTGCAGGTCGGAAATGTAGCCGTAGGTGACCGGGATGCCGCTCTCCTGCATGTCCGCAAGCATCGCCAAGCTCTGCGTCGCCGTCGGGTTGAAGCCGGGGAACCCGGGATGGTTGGTGAGGAATCCGCCGTTGATCTGGTTGCCGTTCAGGTCCACGAGGTTCCCGGCGGAGTTCGTGACCTGATAGCCGTTGCGCGTGAGGTTCGGCGTGCCGGCCCCGAGTTGCGGCGCGATGTAGCGGGCGCCGAACAACGCCTGGTAGCCGTTGTACCCGCCGGGCTCGGTGGGTAGCGAGTCTGCGACTGCAGTCGCCGACGGCGTCGTCTGACCGAACTTCACCGCTTGCGCGCTCGCGCAGATCGTGTCGCCCTTGGCGCAGTGCAGGGCCTCACCGACGTAGTCGGCCGTCTCGACATTCTTGAACGGGTCCGTCGTGTCGGCGTTCAGCTGGGCGACCTCCGGCGAGGCCGACCCGAAGACGGTCGGCATGTCGACCTTGGTGTTCTCGAGCACCATGTTCGCGGTCGAGAAGTTGGCAACCGAGCAACCCGAACGGGTGAACGGCACCCACGGCGCGGGCGTGATTCGGTTCGGGGCGCCGTTGGCCGGAACGGTGTCCGAGTACACCATCGTCGGTGTCGTGTCGTGGCCGGCCGCCGGGCTCGCCGCCGTGTCGTTCACGGGGCTCGTCCAGTAGGCGAACGAGCCGGCGGGATCGGTGCTGCCGTCCGGGTTGTAGGTCTTGTACGAGTTCGTGACGGGCTGGCCGTGCCGATCGCCGTAGAGCCCGGTGTAGATCGACAGGCTGTCGTTGGCGGTGTGTGCGATCAGCGGAGTGTGGGTGTTCGAGAAGATCGTGCCGTTCGACTTGAGGAAGTTGAACAGGGTCGGCATCTGCTCGAGGTCGGACGGCACGTTCGGGTTGTCCCGGAAGAAGTGCACGTTGTCGAAGACGATGTTCACGACGTGCTGGACGCCGTTGCCCAGATGACAGCTGCTGGTGCTGTGGATCTTGGCACCGGCCGGGGCGCTGGCAGTGAAGGCGGTTGCCGCGACGGCAACACCAGCCACGAGCGTCGCCGTAGCGAGCCCGCAAGTGCTGCGTCGGAAGTGACCTTGGCGAACACGCATCTCGGCTCCAAAGACTCCATTGGACAGATAGCCGTCACGCTATTCCCAACCGATTCAAACCGCAGCACATGCGGCGAACGTTTCCGAGCAATTCATCCCTGGTGGCCTGAGGTCACCGCCGTGCATGTGGCCCCATCAGGTCGAATGCCTTCCTGGCCCTGGTCGTCGGCGCCCTTTGGGGCAGCGCAGCTGCCCGGACGGGCGTCCGGAAGCACCTGGCCAGACGCGTAGTGACACAGCCAGTGTTTCGATCAGATCGGACCGAACGAGGAGGGTGGCGATGTCCAGTCCGCAGTACGGAGAGCGGTCGCCGGACGGCTACTACTGGTGGGACGGCACCAATTGGCAGCCAGTCGACCAGGCTGACGGCCAGACCGGGGGTGACGCGGCCAATGCGGCCCAGTCTCGGGCCGATCAAGCCGGACCAGGGGGAGGCGGTGCCGACAGTGGTCAGGCCGTGCTCGCCAAGGTGAGTGACCCGAGCGAGCTCGAGGGGCATTTCGAGAGCGCGATGGCCGCCGCCGAGGGCGAAGCGACCGAGCTCGAGGCGTGACGCGCAAGACCGACAGGAGGTAGGTGCATGGGCGACATCACTGACGCGGTCAAGGCCGGCGTCGATGTCATAAAACTGGTGGCCAACTCCGCTGGAAGCTTCATCGACACCAGCAAGTATGTGAGTGCCCTGCCCGAGGACGTCCACGGATCCGCGGTCTCCGGGTGGCAGTTCAAGAAGGTCGGCAAGCAGTGGAAACAGACCTCCGACTGGTACGAGTTCTGGGAGGTCGACTGGGACTACACGGTTGGCATGAAGTGGGCCTACAACGGCACCCAGGAGGGGGCGGGGAAGTTCATCGACCAGGCCACCCTCACGCTCGACGTGGGGCACATCCCGCCGGACTTCACGCTGACGGTCACGCAGCACTTCCCGCACAACGCGCTCAACGTGGGTGGCACCGGCGACGCCGCGATCTGGGCGCTGCAATCGACCATCACGATCGAGGCGAAAGGATTCCTGGGTCAGCTCGTGGCTTGGACGACCAACCTCGACTGCCTCGTCCAGGCCGACGGCGAGTGGCAGATGACCGGAGGCTAAGCCGGCCTGAGCGCGGTACTGCGGTTCGCCGGGCCGCCACCCCGCCCGTCTTCGCGGTCCGCGTGGCCGCGAAGACACGGTCGTGTTGGCGGCGTACCGTGGCCGGCGGTTGACATCACAGCCAACAGCCTCGATTGAGGCAGCGCTGCGGGGGCCCGTTGACGGTGCTGAAGCCACGCGCTGCACAAAGGGCCGGTGCATCGTCATGGAAGGCATCCAGATCCGCACAGCGGTGCGCGAGCACCGATGTCTGATGGTCGTCCGGGGCGAAGTCGACCTCAACACGTGCCGGAACATCACAGCTATCGGCCGGCTGAGTCTGACTGTCGACGCGGTCACCTCGTTGACGATCGACATGTCCGGGGTCGAGTTCATCGACTCCACCGGCCTCGGCGCCCTGATCGACCTGCGCA
>JAOPVG010000535.1 GCA_025966255.1 Jatrophihabitans sp. | reverse complement strand
ACCCCAGTTCGGGTCGTTCCCGAACAGGGCGCACTTGAGCAGGTTGTTCCGTGCGATCGAACGGCCGACCTCGACGGCGTCGTCCTCGCTGGCGGCTCCGACGACGTCGATGCGCACGTCCTTCGTGGCGCCCTCGGCGTCGGCGATCAGCTGGGCCGCGAGATCGGCGCAGACGCTACGCAGGGCCGCGGCGAGCTCGCCGGGGCCGGGCGTGACACCCGACGCGCCGCTGGCCATGACGACGACGGTGTCGTTGGTCGACATGCAGCCGTCGGAGTCGACGCGGTCGAAGGTGACCCGGGCGGCCGCACGCAGCGCGGCGAGCAACGCACCGGCGTCGGCCACGGCGTCGGTGGTGATCACGCACAGCATCGTGGCGAGGCCGGGTGCGAGCATGCCGGCGCCCTTGGCCATGCCCCCGACGGTCCAGCCACCGGTCTGGGTGGTGGCCTGCTTCGAATGGGTGTCGGTCGTGAGGATCGCCTCGGCGGCCGCGGTGCCGCCGTCGGACGACAGCTGCCCGGCGGCGAGATCGACGCCGTGCAACAGGCTCGTCATCGGCAGCCGCTCACCGATCAGACCGGTGGAGCAGACCGCGATGTCGCCGGCGTCGACGCCCAGGGCGGATGCTGCGTACTCGGCCGTACGGTGCGTGTCGGCGAAGCCCTCTGAGCCGGTACACGCGTTGGCGCCGCCGGCGTTGAGGACGACCGCGCGCAGCCGTCCGTCGGCCACGACCTGCTCGGACCACAGGACCGGCGCGGCCTTGATCCGATTGCCGGTGAACACCGCGGCGGCGACGTCGTGCGGGCCGTCGTTGACGACGATCGCGACGTCCGGGTCGCCGGAGGACTTGAGACCGGCGGCCACCCCAGCCGCGCGGAATCCGCGTGCCGACGTGACGCTCACGGGGCCACTCCGTCGACGGCGAGACCAGCGGTTTCGGGGAGGCCGAGCATCAGGTTCGCGTTCTGCAGGGCTTGGCCGGCGGCGCCCTTGCCGAGGTTGTCGATCGCGCTCGTGATGATGATGCGGCCGGAATCCTGGTCGAGGACGGCCTGCAGGTGAGCACTGTTGGACCCGGCCGTGGCGGCGCTGCGGGGCTGCTGTCCAGGCGGCAGGACGTGCACGAACGGCTCCGCGGCGTAGGCCGTGGCCAGCACATCGCGTACCTGGTCGACCGTGACCGCGCCGACCGGTCGCGCCGACACTGAGGCGAGGATGCCGCGCGGCATCGGTGCGAGCACCGGGATCATCGTGAGGCTGGTGACGCCGCTCGCCTGTTTGATCTCCGGGACGTGCCGATGCACGCCGACCTTGTAGCCGGTGAGATCGGACATCACCTCACTGCCGAGCAGATGTGGGAGCGCGGCACGACCGGCCCCCGATGTGCCGCTGGTGGAGGTGATCACGACGTCGGCTGCGTCGGCGATGCCGGCGGCGATGAGCGGCGCGATGGCCAGGATGGCGGCGACAGCGTGGCAGCCGGTGTTGGCCACCCTCTGCGCGGCCGCGATGCGCGCCCGCTGCCCGGGCAGCTCGGGCAGCCCGTACGTCCAGCCGCCCGGGTAGTCGCCGCCGTAGTACCGGGCGTACGCGGCGGGATCCGTGAGGCGGTGGTCGGAGCCGAGGTCGACGATCTTGACGCTCGCGGGCAGCTCGGCCGCCAGCGCGACCGAGGCACCGTGAGGCAGGGCCAGGAACACCAGGTCGGCTTCGGCGAGCGCCTCGGGTGTGGTCGGCGCCAACACGAGGTGGGCGATCGAGCGGATGTTGGGGTGGACGTCGCCGACGGAATGCCCAACGTTGCCGTGCGCCGTCACCGTGACGACGTCAAGGTCGGGATGCGCGGAGACCAGGCGCAGCAACTCACCCCCGGCGTAGCCGCTGGCACCGGCGATCGCGACCCTGGCTCCCATCTGCACGATTATGCAGGACGACGCAACTTCATACAGAGCCGGGGTCGATTTCCAGCCCCGGCTGGCTGATCAGGTCCGCAGTCGGGCGCCGTGCCGTTCGACCGCCGCGGCCACCGCAGCGTCCCGTGCAGCCGTGGCTTCTTCGACGGTGAGGGTGCGGTCGGGCGCGCGGAACCGGAGTGCGAACGCCATCGACCGCAGGCCCGGCCCGAGCCGGACGTCATCGGTGTAGACGTCGAAGAGCCTGATGGATTCGAGGAGCGGACCGGCACCCTGGCGCACGGTTTCCTGCACGTCGGCCCCGAGGGCGTCCGGGCCCACGACCAGAGCCACGTCGAGCAGGACCGGTGGGTACGCAGAGATGTACGGCGCGGTCGGCGGCGCGGGCACCGGCAGCAGATCGAAGTCGAGTTCCATCGCACACGTGCGCTCGGGCAGGCCGAGCGCGGCCACGACCCGCGGATGCAGCTCGCCGGCGTGCCCGACGATCACGTCGCCCAGCCGCAGCTCCGCACACCGGCCGGGGTGCCAGGGCGGCAGATCGGCCGGCCGCGCCACCAGGTCGGCGCGGGCCGCCCGAGCCACCACACGCGCCGCCTCGATCGCATCCGCCCACGTGGCCGGCCGCTCCGGCCCCCACCAGCCCCGGAGCTCGGTGTCGCCAGAGAGGACAGCGGCAATGTGCCTAGGCTGATCGGGCAGGACGGCGTCGAGCGCCGCGAGCTGTTCATCGCTCGGCCGCGCGGCAATACCGGGAAGCACCGGCCGCTCCCCGGCCTCGTGCGGCAGGAAGACGAGACCGGTCTCGAAGATTGCGAGATCGCGGTTGCCGCGGCCGATGTTGCGACTCGCGGTGGCCAGCAGTCCCGGGAGCAGCGACGTGCGCAGCTCCGGCTCGTCCTCGGACAGCGGGTTCACGAGGCGCAGCGCGTGACGCCGCGGGTCGTCCGGGGCCAGGCCGAACGCGTCATGCACCGACGGGGAGACGAACGGATACGAGAGCACCTCGGTGAAGCCGGCCGACGCAATCGCGCGGGTGACCGCCCGCTGCAGCAATTGGCGGCCGGTCAGGCCTCGTCCCGCGGGTGCCGACGGCAACACGGACGGCAGCCGGTCGTATCCCGCCAGCCGGACGACCTCCTCGATCAGATCGGCCGGCGCGAGGAGATCCGGACGCCACGACGGTGGCCGCACCTGCAGGACATCGCCGCCGTCGACGACACACCCGACCGCCTCGAGGTGGGCCACCACCTGCTCGCGCGGAATCGGCAGGCCGGCGACCTCTTCCGGACGCCGCGCATCCATCGTGATGAGCACCGGTTCGGTGGGCCCGCCGACGACCGTGTAGCCCTCGACGGCGGTGGCGCCGCCGTGCATGACGAGCAGGTCGACGCAGCGGGCCAGGGCCGTCCCGGCGATCTCCGGGTCGACGCCGCGTTCGAAGCGCTTCGCGGCCTCGCTGGGCAGTTTGTGCCGGCGCACGGTGCGCGCGACCGAAGCCGGATCCCAGTGGGCAGCCTCGAGCACCACATCGGTGGTGGCATCGCTGATCTCGGTGGACGCGCCACCCATCACGCCGGCGAGCGCGATCGGGCCGGTGTCGTCGGTGACCACGATGTCGTCCGGGTCGAGGGTGCGGACGACGTCGTCGAGAGTGGTGAGCTTCTCCCCCGGGGCCGCGCGACGGACGCCGATCGGACCCGACAACGCGACCCGATCGAAGGCGTGCAGCGGCTGGCCGGTCTCGAGCATCACATAGTTGGTGACGTCGACCGCGAGCGAGATCGCCCGGATGCCGCTCTGCCGCAGTCGGCGCGCCATCCACTCGGGGGTCGGCGCCGACGGGTTGAGGCCGGCGACCGCGCGCGCGGAGAACCGGTCGCACCCGGCGGGGTCGGCGATCTCGACGTCGTAGGCCCGGCCGTCGACCTCGGGCAGCGGGACGACGATGTCGTGGAATTTCGTGTCCAGGGCGGCGGCGGCCTCGCGGGCGAGTCCGCGGATCGACATGGTGTAACCGCGGTCGGTGGTGACGGCGACGTCGAGGACGGCGTCACTGAGGCCGAGCAGTTCGAGCGGGTCGGCGCCGGGGGCGGCCGAGTCGGGCGGCAGCACGAGGATGCCGGCGTGCTCGTCACCGATGCCGAGCTCACGGACCGAGCAGATCATCCCGTCCGAGACGTGCCCGTACGTCTTGCGGGCCGCGATCTCGAAGCCACCCGGCAGGACCGCCCCGGGCAGCGACACAACGACGAGATCGCCGGCCGCGAAGTTGTGCGCGCCGCACACGATGCCGCGCGGCTCACCCTCACCGACGTCGACCTGGCACCAGCGGATCGTCTTGCCGTTCTTCTGCGGCTCGTCCTCGAAGGACAGAACGCGACCCACGACGATCGGGCCGGAGAGCGCATCGGCCCCCGATTCGACGCTCTCGACCTCCATGCCAATTCGGATGAGCGCGTCGCCGAGCTGCCGCGGCGTGATCCCCTCGGGCAGGTCGACGTGCTCGGCGAGCCAACTGACCGGCGCGCGCATCAGGCCTCCACTCCGAAGGCGGCGGTGAACCGGACGTCACCCTCGACGATGTCGCGCATGTCAGCGACCCCGCTGCGGAACATGAGCGTGCGCTCGATGCCCATGCCGAAGGCGAATCCGCTGTAGCGCTCCGGATCGATGCCGCACGCCGTGAGCACGCGGGGGTTGACCATTCCGCAGCCGCCCCACTCGATCCAGCCCTCGCTGTTGCAGGTGCGGCAGGGGCGGTCGGGGTTGCCCACGGACGCGCCACGGCACACGAAGCACACGAGATCCATCTCGGCGCTGGGTTCGGTGAACGGGAAGTAGTGCGGACGCAGGCGCGTGACGATGCCCGACCCGAACATCGCCTCAGCCATGTGGTCAAGCGTGCCCTTGAGGTGCGCCATCGTCAGGCCCTCGTCGACGGCGAGCCCCTCGACCTGGTGGAACACCGGGGTGTGGGTGGCGTCGAGTTCGTCGGTGCGGAACACCTTGCCCGGACAGACGATGTAGATCGGCGGAGTGCGCGCGAGCATGGTGCGGATCTG
>JAOPVG010000511.1 GCA_025966255.1 Jatrophihabitans sp. | reverse complement strand
CCGTGCTCGGCTTCGTCATCACCAACCGACGTAGCGATGCGCCGTGGGCGCGCGCGTTCAAGTACTACCTGATCATGGCGCTCATCGTGATCGCGATCCGGATCGTCTTCCGCTCGGTCTTCGCCAGCGGCATCGCACCGGGCGACCACATCTTGTTCACGCTGCCGCACGTCACCACGCCGCACTGGTACGCGGGCATCCAGCTCGGCGGCCCGGTGTCGCTCGAAGCCACCCTGTCGGCCGCCTACGACGGGCTGCGTCTCGGCACGCTGCTGTGCTGCATCGGTGCGGCGAACGTGCTCGCCAATCCCAAGCGCGCGCTGCGGGTGCTGCCCGGTGCGCTGTACGAGCTGGGCGTGGCGGTGGTCGTCGCGCTGAGCGTCGCGCCGCAACTGGTCGAGAGCGCGCAGCGGGTGAACCGGGCCCGGCGGCTGCGCGCCGGCCGGACAAAGGGGTTCCGGGCGCTGCGGTCGATCGCGATCCCGGTGTTGGAGGACGCCCTCGAGCGATCTCTGCAACTCGCCGCGAGCATGGATTCCCGCGGCTACGGACGCACCGGCACCGCCACCCGCACCAGCCGCCGGCTCACCGCCACGCTGATGCTGCTCGGCATGGGCGGGCTCTGCGCCGGCGCCTACGGCCTGATGGACGCCACCGCGCCGCGCCTGCTCGGGCTGCCGGCGATCGTGGGCGGCGCCTTGCTCTGCTGTGTCGGTCTCGCCATCGGCGGGCGTCGGGTGCACCGAACGGCCTACCGCCCCGATCCGTGGCGGTGGCCGGAATGGATCGTCGCTGGTGGGGGCATCGCCTGCGCGGTGATCTTGTTCGTGGGCGTGGGCTACGACGCAGCCGACCTGAACGCGTCGCCGTTGACCTGGCCGCCGGTGCCGATCGTGCCGGTCGTCGGCATCCTGCTCACCGGCCTGGCCGCGCTCGCCGCGCCGCCGCCGGTCCGACACCGCCCCGCGCCGCGGGCCAAGGCCGCCCCGCAACCCGTGCGAGAGCGGGTATCCGCATGACCGAGCGACGCTTGCGGAGCGAGCAATGATCGTCTTCGACCGGGTCACCATCACCTACGCCGACGCGCCGCGCCCGGTGCTGCGTGACGTGAATCTGCACATCGACGAGGGCGAGCTGTGTCTCGTCGTCGGCCGCACCGGTTCGGGCAAGTCCACGCTGCTCGGGGCGATCAACGGGCTCGTCCCGCACTTCACCGGCGGCACGCTGGCCGGGACCGTCCGGGTGGACGGCCGCTCGACCGCCGACTTCGCGCCGCGTGAGCTCGCCGATGTCGTCGGCGTCGTCGGCCAGGACCCGCTCGCCGGCTTCGTCACCGACACGGTGGAGGAAGAGCTGGCCTACGGGATGGAGCAGCTCGCCGTCCCGCCCGCCGTGATGCGCAAGCGGGTGGAGGAGACGCTCGACCTGCTCGGGCTCGCCGACCTGCGGCACCGCGCCCTGTACGAGCTGTCCGGCGGTCAGCAGCAGCGGGTGGCGATCGGCTCGGTGCTCACCGCCCATCCGCGCGTGCTCGTCCTGGACGAGCCGACGTCCGCGCTCGACCCGACCGCGGCCGAGGAGGTGCTCGCGGCGATCACCCGGTTGGTCCACGACCTCGGGGTCACCGTGGTGCTCGCCGAGCACCGGCTCGAACGCGTCGTGCAGTACGCCGACCGGGTGATCCACGTCCCCGGCGACGGCACGGTGGCTGACGGGCTGCCCGCGCCGATGTTCGAGACGACCTCGGTCGCCCCGCCGGTGGTCGAGCTCGGTCGCCTGGCGCAATGGCAGCCGTTGCCGCTGTCGGTGCGCGATGCCCGCCGCCAGGTCGCGCCGCTGCGCGAGTCGATCAAGGCGGTCACGGTGCCGGCTCCCCGTGCTGCGGCAACGACGGCGCCGAGCCTGGTGCTGAGCGCGCGGGAGGTCCTCGTGCGCTACGGAGACGTGATCGCCGTGCGCGAAGTCGACCTCGACCTGTTCGCCGGGCGCGTCACCGCGCTGATGGGACGCAACGGGTCGGGCAAGTCGTCGTTGCTGTGGGCGCTGCAGGGCTCGGGTCCGCGGCAGGGCGGGCGCGTCGACGTCGCCGGCCGGGATCCGAAACGGTTGCCGAGCGCCGAGGCGCGCACGCTCGTCGGGCTCGTGCCGCAGACGCCGGCCGATCTGCTGTACCTCAACACCGTCCGGGCCGAGCTCGACCAGGCCGATCGCGAGTCGGGGGACAGTTCAACGAGCGCCCGGGCCCTGCTCGACCGGCTCGCACCGGGCATCCCCGACGACAGCCATCCGCGCGATCTGTCCGAGGGACAGCGGCTGTCGCTCGTCCTCGCCGTGCAGTTGCGGGCGACCCCTCAGGTCGTCCTGCTCGACGAGCCGACCCGCGGGCTCGACTACCCGGCCAAGGAGGCGCTGATCCACATCGTCGACGGTCTCGCCGCCGAAGGGCGCACCCTGGTGATCTCGACGCACGATGTCGAGTTCGTCGCCGCCGCGGCCGATCGCGTCGTCGTGATGGCCGAAGGCGAGATCGTCGCGGACGGCCCGACCACCGACGTCATCGTCGCGTCGCCCGCCTTCGCCCCTCAGATCGCCAAGATCCTCGCGCCGCTGCGATACCTCACCGTGGCGCAGGTCGAAGCGGCGCTCGGGGAGGTGGCCTCGTGACCCTGCTGACCGCTGCTCGGCGCACGGCCGCGATCCGGGTCCCGCGCCGCACGGTGCTCACCATCGCGATGGCGTCGTTCCTCGGCTTCGTCGCGTTCCTGTGGCCGTTCGTCGTGGCGCCGGGCCGGTTCGGCGACCGCGACATGGCGCCGCTGATGTTCGGTGTCCTGCTGGTGCTGGTCCTCGCCGTCGTCTTCTCCGAGATCGCCGACGGCGGCATCGACTCCAAGGCGATCGCAATGCTCGGTGTGCTCTCGGCGGTGAATGCCGCGCTGCGCCCACTCGGCGCCGGGACGGCCGGCATCGAGACGGTGTTCTTCGTACTCGTCCTCGCCGGCCGGGTCTTCGGTCCCGGGTTCGGCTTCTCGCTGGGCTGCACGTCGCTGTTCGCGTCGGCGCTCATCACCGGCGGCGTCGGGCCGTGGATGCCCTACCAGATGTTCGGCTGCGCCTGGGTCGGACTGTTCGCGGGCCTGCTGCCGCGGGCGCGGGGCCGGGCCGAGATCCTGCTGCTCGCGGGCTACGGCGCGGTGTCCGGCTACTTCTTCGGGTTCATGCTCAATCTGTCGTTCTGGCCGTTCTCGCTCGATCCCGGCAGCTCGATCTCCTACCTGCCCGGCGCGTCGTTCACCGAGCAGTGGCACCGGTACCTCCTCTTCGACGCCACCACGTCCCTCGGCTGGGACACCGGCCGGGCCCTCACGAACTTCGTCGTCATCCTGATCGTCGGACCGGCCGCGCTGGCCACCTTCCGCCGCGCCGCGCGTCGAGCCGCCTTCGAGGCCCCGGTTGCGTTCGAGCCGGTCGGCGCGGGCGAAGCCGCCTCGTGAAGATCGTTTCGCTGCTGCCGTCGGCCACCGAGATCGTCTACGCACTCGGCCTCGACGCCGACCTCGTCGGCGTCACCTTCGAGTGCGACGAGCCGGCGAGCGCCCGGCAAGACAAGGCGGTCGTCGTCGGCGGCCGCGACACGAGCGACATGACGCCGGGCGAGATCGACGCCTACGTGCGGGAGCAGGCCGCCGCGGGAGCGGATCTGTACCACCTGCACGAGGACGCGCTGTCCGGCCTCGACCCCGATCTCATCCTGACCCAGGACCTGTGCTGGGTGTGCGCGCTGCCCTCCGGGAAGGTCACCGAGGCCCTCGACTTCCTCGGCTGCACCGCCGAGGTCCTGGCCCTCGACCCGTACTCGCTCGAGGACGTCCTCCAGACGATCGCCGCCGTCGCCGGGCGAGCCGGCGTGGCCGGTCGCGGCGCCGCGGTCGTCGGCGAACTGCGGGCTCGGCTGGCCCGGGTCGCGGCCGGCGTCGCCGGCCGATCCCGGCCCCGTGTCGCCGTTGTCGAGTGGGTCGACCCGCCCTTCACCGCCGGGCACTGGATCCCCGACCTCGTCGAGGCGGCCGGCGGCGAGCCCGTCGGTGGCACGCCGGGGGAGCGGTCGGTGCCCACGACCTGGGCCGCGATCGCGCAGGCCAGTCCCGACGTCGTCGTGGTCTCGCCCTGTGGGTTCCACCTCGATGGCGCCGCCCAGCAGGCCCAGGTCGTGCTGGCCCAACTGCCCGACGTCCCGGTCTGGGCCATCGACGGCGACGGGCTGATCGTGCGACCTGGCCCGCGCCTCGTGGCTGGTGTCGAGGCCCTGGCCGCGATCCTGCATCCCGATGCCGTCCCACCGGCCCCGCAGGCCGTGCGTCGCATCCTTCGCGGCTAGGGTCGGCGAGGACACTCGACCGAGCAACACGCAAACGTGGGCGGAGCGAAGACGATGAGCTGGACGTGGCGCTTCGAAGAGGCCGGCGGCACCGAACTGGCGAACCCGCCCTCGCCTGCTCACCCGAACCAGTCCGATGCCGAGAGCTGGTTGGGTGAGCATTGGCGAGACCTGGCCGAGTCCGGTGTTGCCCAGACGACCCTCTTCGAAGACGACCGCAAGGTCTACGGACCGATGTCCCTGTCCGAGCAGTAGCGGGCGGTCAGCGCCCAGCCGCAATCAGATCGGGACGCTGCGGCTCGCGCGCGGTGACATCCGGGCCGGGCGGCCGACCGGGCCACCAGTTCCACTTGCCGAGCAGCATCATCAGCGACGGCAGCACGATCACCCGCACTACCAGTGCGTCGAGCAGCACGGCGACGGCCAGGCCGACACCCATCTCCTTCATCTCGACCATGTGCAGTGACGCGAAGATCGCGAAGACCGACACCATGACGATCGCCGCACTGGTCACCGTCCCCGCCGAGCCGGTGATGCCCTCGCGAATCGCATCCCGCGTCGATAGCCCGCGTGACGCCGCCTCGCGGATCTGACTGATCACGAACACGTGGTAGTCCATCGAGAGGCCGAACAACACGGCGAACGTGAAGAGGGGGATCCAGTTGATCACCCCCCCGGTCGATTGGAATCCGAGCAGCTTCTCGGCCCAGGTGTGCTGGAAGGTCACGACCAGCACGCCGAACGCTGCCGCCGCGGAGAGCAGGTTCACCACGGCGGTCGTCACGGCGATCACCAGCGAGCGGAACACCCAGCCCATGACGACCATCGTCATGAGCACCACGAACGCGATCACCCACGGCAGTCGGTCGGCGAGATGCTTGTCGGTGTCGACGTTGTTCGCGGTGTCACCTCCCACCGCCCAGTGCGCGCCGGGCACGCCCTGCACGGCCGAGGGCACGAGGGTCGAGCGCAGCTGAGCGATGCCGTCGTGAGCCTGGCCCGACTCGGCGTCGAACGGCGCGGCGACGGTCAGCACGTGAACGGTGCCGTCGGCGGAGGTGTCGACGGCGTTGGCGCCGACCAGGAACAGCGGGTTGTCACCGAGGTTCGCCGCCAGCCCATCCAGCCGACCAGCTACGGCTGAGGCCTGGGACGCCGGTGCCTTGACCACGATCGTCTGCGTCGACTGCTGGTTCGGGAACGCGGCCGCGAGTCGTTCCAGCGTGTGCTTCTCCGCGATGGACGACGGCAGTGACCGCGTGCTGCCGGACTGTAGCTGCAGGCCGAGAGCCGGCAGGGCGATCGCGCCGAGCACCAGCACCGACGCGATCAATGTGGTGCCCGGACGGTTCAGCGACGGGCGCAGCAACGCCGGCCACAACCGGGGCTCCCGCGAGTGCTCGGTCAGGCGCCACAGGACGGGGACCCGCGGCCGGTCGAGGCGCCGGCCGAGCTTGACGAGCAGCGCGGGCAGCACGGTCAGCGAGCCAAGCACGGCAACGGCGACCACGATGATCGAGCCCGTCGCGAGCGAGGAGAAGATGGCGTCACCGGTGAGGTACAGCCCGAACATCGCCACGATCACGGCCACGCCGGACACCAGCACCGAGTGACCCGACGTCTCGGCGGCGATCTCGACCGCATCGAGCTGGCTGTGCCCGCGATGGCGTTCGGCCCGCGCCCGCTTGACGTAGAACAGCGAGTAGTCGACGCCGACGGCCATGCCCATCAGCAGGATCATGCTGGAGGTGGTGCCCGAGTCGGGGACCAGGTGCGAGGCCAGGGCGGAGAGCCCGGTGGCCGACCCGACCGCCGACAGCGCGAGCAGGATCGGTGCACCGGCTGCCACGATCGCGCCGAACGCGATCAGCAGGATCACCAGCGTCACCGGCAGGCTGTAGGTCGTCGCGGCCGACAGGTCGGACGCGACCTGATCGTCGACGGCCTTACTCATCGACTGCGAGCCGACCTGCTCCACGCGCAGTCCTGGGTAGTGCTGCTGGATGGCATTGGTGGCCGCGAGCAACGGAGCCACCTCGGCGTCGCGGCGCAGCGCTACTTCGACCGTCATCGCCTCGACATCTTTCGACGTCTCGGGGGCGGCCACCTTCGCGACCTGCTTCAGGCCGTGCATCCGCGTGGTGACCTCGGCGCTGGCCGCGCGCGCCTGGGCCACATCGAGCGAGCCGTGCCGGGCGGTGACGAGCACGTTCTCGGTGTCCGGCGCTTCGAGGCCGGCGTCGTGGATCCACTGGGCGGCGCGCGCGGACTGCCCGGTCATCGTGTCCAGGTTGCTCACTTGGCGCAGGCCCGACACGCTGCCCACGGCGATGGTGACGATGACGAAGACGAGCCACAAGGCGATCGCCCGACCCGGATGGGTGGCGCTCCACCGCGCCATCCGGACGGTGACCGGACGAGCGGTCGTTGCTGAATTCTCGGACACAGCTGTGCCTTTCTCACGGAAGATTCGTTGGCAGAAGCCACGCTTCCGTCGAACCCACGGGAGAACACGGGTGCTGAGCCCCCGGCTGTGGTGGAGTTATCCCCACCGTCGTGGGCCGGCCGGTGCGTCAGGATGGAGCCTGTGAAACATCAATTCGGTGATCGACGGCGGCTACTGCAGTTGTCGATCGCGGCCATCGGCTTCGCCTCGGCCTCGCTCGCCCTGTTCATATTCATGGTCACCGGCACGGCGTTGATCGTCGTGTGGGTCGGGGTGCCCGTCGTGGTCGAGACGGTCGTGAAGGTCCGCTGGCTCGCCGAGCTGCACCGCCGCCGCGTCGGCGAGCTGCTCGGCGAGCCGATCGAGTCGCCCTACCTGCGCCGGACCGAAGGAAACCTGCTCGACCAGGTCCGCGGCCTGTTGCGCGATCCGGCCACGTGGCGCGACACGGTGTGGCTGATCGCCAACGGCACCCTCGGCCTCGCCCTCGCGTGCGTAGCTGTCTGTGAGGCCGTCCTCGATCTGCTCTTCTGGTGGCTGCCGCCGGGCCTGGCGATGCGCGCCTACGCGCGGCTGTCCCGAGCCCTTCTCGCCCCCTCGGAGAAGAGCCGGCTCGCATTGCGCGTCGAGCAGCTGACCGAGTCGCGCGCAGAGACGGTCGACACCCAGGCCGCCGAGCTGCGCCGCATCGAACGCGACCTGCACGACGGTGCGCAGGCCCGGCTCGTCGCGCTCGGCATGAACCTGGCCCTGGCCGAGGACGAGCTCGCCCGTAACCCCGGCGCGGCCAAGGCGCTGCTCAGTGAGGCCCGCGAGGCAAGCAGCAACGCCCTGGCCGAACTGCGCGACCTCGTCCGCGGTATCCATCCGCCGGTGCTCGCCGACCGCGGTCTGGTGGGCGCCGTGCAGGCCCTGTCCCTCGTCGGTCCGGTGCCGGTCGAGGTGCACTCGGACCTCATCGGCCGCCTCCCCGCCCCGGTCGAGTCGGCTGCCTACTTCGCCGTCGCCGAAGGCCTCGCCAACGCGATCAAGCACAGCGGCGCGCACCACATGTCGATCACGCTCAGTCTGGAGAACGATCTGCTGAGCATGGTGGTGCGCGACGACGGCACGGGCGGCGCCGATCCCTCCCGCGGCACCGGTTTGCGCGGCATCGCCCGGCGCCTGTCGGCGTTCGACGGCGCGCTCGAGGTGTCCAGCCCACCAGGCGGACCGACCGAGCTGGCTATGGTCTTGCCGTGCGCGTCGTCCTTGCCGAAGACCTTGCCCTCCTACGGGACGGCCTGATCAGGCTCCTTGAAGCAAACGACTGCGAAGTCGTCGAAGCCGTCGACAACGGGCCATCGCTGCTGCGGGCGCTCACCACGCACCGCCCCGACATCGCGGTGGTGGACGTACGGCTTCCGCCCACCTTCACCGACGAGGGACTGCGGGCCGCGATCGAGGCGCGGGCCCAAGTGAAGGGCCTGCCGGTCCTCGTCCTGTCGCAGTACGTGGAGCAGCTCTACGCCCGCGAGCTGCTCGCCGACCGCTCCGGCGGCGTCGGCTACCTGCTCAAGGACCGCGTGTTCAACGTCGCGCAGTTCATCGACGCCGTGCGCCAGGTGGCCGCCGGCGGCACAGCGATGGATCCCGAGGTCGTCGCTCAGCTGCTGACCCGACGCTCGGGAGACAAGCCGCTGGCCAGCCTCACACCGCGGGAGCGGGAGGTGCTCGAGGCCATGGCCGAGGGCCGGTCCAACGCCGCGATCGCGACGAGGATGTTCGTCACCGAGAAGGCCGTCAGCAAGCACACCAACAGCATCTTCAGCAAGCTCGACCTGCCGCCGTCCGAAGACGACAACCGGCGCGTGCTCGCCGTGTTGGCCTATCTCAACGGCTGACTACTTCGTCCGCTCGACCTTCAGCTCGCCGTCCTGGAAGCGGGTGCGGAGCACCTTCTTGTCGAACTTGCCGACCGTCGTCTTCGGCACCTCGTCGATGAACGTCCAGTTCTCCGGCACCTGCCACGCGGCGACCTTGCCGTCGAGGAACTTTGCCAACTCGGCCGGTTCCGCGTCGCTGCCCGAGCGGAGCACGACACAGGCCAGCGGCCGCTCCGTCCAGCGATCGTCGGGGATGCCGATGACGGCCGCCTCCGCGACCTCCGGATTGCCGGCGAGCAGGTTCTCGAGCTCGACCGAGGAGATCCACTCGCCACCGGACTTGATCACGTCCTTGCTGCGGTCGGTGATCTGGAAGAAGCCGCGGTGGTCGATCGTGCCGATGTCACCGGTGCGCAGCCAACCGTCGTGGAACTTCTCCGGGACGTCGGCCGCGTAGTACGAACCGGTGATCCACGGCCCGCGGACCTCGATCTCGCCGACGGCCTCGCCGTCCCACGGCAGCTCCTCGCCGTCGTCGGACACGATGCGCATCTGGACGCCGGCGATGACCCGTCCGGACTTCAAGCGCCAGTCCAGTTCGTCCAGCGAGCCGATCTCGACGTCGGCCGGAGGGTGCGCCATGCCGCCGACCGGCGAGGTCTCGGTCATGCCCCAGCCCTGGATGATGCGCAGGCCGTACTTCGTCTCGAAGGCTTCCATCAGCGCCCGCGGGATCGCCGCGCCGCCAGAGGTGCCGACCCGCAGCGAGGACAGATCGATGTCGTGCTCGGCGCCGTACTGCAGGATCCCGCCCCAGATCGTCGGGACGGCGGCGGCCGCGGTGGACCGCTCGCTGGCGATGAACTCGCAGATCGGCTCGGGAGTCATGTACGGGCCGGGCATGTGCAACGTGGAGCCGGACAGGAACGCCCCGAACGGGATGCCCCAGGCGTTGACGTGGAACATCGGGACGAAGGTCAGGATGCGGTCGGTCTCGACGAAGCCGGTGACGGCCGCGCCCAGGGTGGCGAGCGCGTGGAGATACGTCGAGCGGTGCGAGTAGACGACGCCCTTCGGGTCGCCCGTGGTGCCGCTGGTGTAACACATCGACGCCGGCGAGCCCTCTTCCAGCTCGGGCCAGGCGAAGCCGGGTTCCTCGGCGGCGAGCAGCTCGCTGTACCGGAGAACCCGGGCGGAATCACCGAGAGCCGACGCGTCGCCGTCGCCCACCACGATGAACGCCTTGACGCCGGTCAGCTCGCCCACGACCGGTGCGAGGGCGGGGATGAGCGTGTCGTCGACGATGACGATGCGATCCTCGGCGTGCTGGACGATCTGGACGAGCTGGGCGGCGGGCAGCCGGATGTTGAGCGTGTGCAGGACGGCGCCCATGCACGGCACGGCGTAATAGGCCTCGAGGTGCTCCTGGTTGTTCCAGCAGAACGTGGCGACGCGATCGCCGGCGTTGACGCCCAGCTTGGCGAGGGCCGCGGCCAGCCGCTCGGCGTTCTGCGCGATCTCGGCGAAGGTCGCGCGCCGGGCCCCACCGCCGGTCCAGGTGACGCATTCGCTGTCCGGATAGACCCGCGAGCCGTGTTGCAGGATGCCGGTGACGGTCAGCTGGAAGTCGTCCTGCATCGTGCTCGTGATCACGTTCAGCTCCTACCGCCGGTTGCGTGCTGGGTAGGGCATTTCTACCCGAGGCAGTTCAGAAATCCTCGCCCCGGCTGACTTGCGGGCCGGGCAGCCGCCACCGCCGCGGGAGGTAGGCGCGGCTGCCGGCGTAGAAACCGATCGTCATGGGGCCGCCCTGAGCGGTGCCGAATCGCTCTATGGACATTTTCCGGATGCGCTTGCCGACGATGTACCACTCGACCAGCAGCAGCAGGAACAGCGCGATGACGGCCAGCTGCACCTTGGCGAGAGCGGGCACGAACGTGCCGGCCACCATCAGCGGGAACAGCCACAGCAGGTAGTTGCTCAACATCCGCTTGGAGTCGACGTAGTCGCGGGCGAGCTTGCGGGTGGGGCCCTGGTCGCGCCGGGGCAGAGCGGACGGGTCACCCCGCTTGAGGGCGGCGCGCTGCTCGGCGACCGAGCGCGGCTTGGCCGCCTTGCCGGCGATGCGGGCGGCCTTCTGCTCGCGGGTGAGTTGCTTTTGCCGCGCGGCGGCTTCCTTGCGGGTCTTCGGTGCGGTCACCGGGCCACGGCGGCCCTGCGCGTCGCGCCGTTTCGGCGTCGGCCGCCCCTTGCGCTGCTCGTATTCCTGCAGCGTGTCGGCCTCGACGACCTCGGGCTCGGGTTCGTCGGAGGCGCCGCGTTTGGTGAGCTTCACCCGACCAGAGTAGCTGCGCGAGCGTTAGGGCAGCGCCAGCATGCGGTCGAGGGCCAGTCGGGCGTTCGCGGCCATCCGGGGCTCGACGGTGATCTGGTTGACGACTTCGCCGCGGGCCAGGGACTCGAGCGAGTGCACGAGGTGCGGCAGGTCGATGCGATTCATCGTGGAGCAATAGCAGACCGTCTTCTCCAGGAAGGTGACCTGCTTGTCGGGGTGCCGGTCGGCGAGGCGGCGCACCAGGTTCAGCTCGGTGCCGACGGCCCACGACGACCCGGGCGGCGCGGCGTCCAGGGTCTTGATGATGTATTCGGTCGACCCGACGAGGTCCGCGCCCAGCACGACGTCGTGCTGGCATTCCGGGTGCACGAGCACGTTCACCCCAGGGATCCGGCGCCGGGCGTCGGCCACGTTCTCAGCGGTGAACCGGCCGTGCACCGAGCAGTGCCCGCGCCACAGGATCATCTTGGCGTCGCGCAGTTGCTGCGGCGTGAGGCCACCGCCGGGCTTGTGCGGGTTGAACACGACGCATTCGTCCAGGCCGATGCCGAGCTGCAGCACCGCGGTGTTGCGGCCCAGGTGCTGGTCGGGCATGAACAGCACCTTCTGGCCACCGGCTCCGCCATCGACAACCGAGTCGAAGGCCCAGCGCAACGCCCGCTCGGCGTTGGACGAGGTGCACACGGTGCCCCCGTGCTCGCCGGTGAACGCCTTGATCGCGGCCGAGGAGTTCATGTAGGTGACGGGCACCGTCACGTCGGCCACGCCGGCGTCGGCGAGCACGTCCCAGGCCTCGACGACCTGCTGGTAATCGGCCATGTCGGCCATCGAGCAGCCCGCGGCGAGGTCGGGCAGCACGACCTGCTGGGCCGAAGAGGTGAGGACGTCGGCCGATTCGGCCATGAAATGCACGCCGCAGAAGACGATGTACTCGGCGTTCGGGCGGGCCGCGGCGTCACGGGCCAGCTTGAACGAGTCACCCGTGACGTCGGCGAACTGGATGACCTCGTCCCGTTGGTAGTGGTGGCCGAGCACGAAGGCCCGGTCGCCGAGGGCCTCCCGGGCGGTGCGAGCCCGCGCGACGAGCGTGGGATCGGACGCCGGGGGCAGCTCACCGGGGCAATCGACACCGCGTTCCGAGGCCGGCTCGCTGCCCCGGCCGAGCAGCAGCAACGCCAGCGGAGTCGAGACCGGTTCGGTGAATGTCACATTGGGAGCGTAATCCGGTGCGCGGAGTGCGCCGCGGACCCGTGGCCATGGTTACCATGGGAATATCCGGCCGGGACGTCCTGGTTGGCGAAAGCGACTACCGGCCGTCGGTGTCCCAACTCCGGCGCCACACATAGAACCGATCCAGGGGAGCGATATGACCACCACGGAAACCCCCGTCGAGCTCACCTCCGCTCCGGCCGAGGCGCCGGCGCAGGAAGTGGCTTTGACCGAGGCGGCCGCGAGCAAGGTCCGCGCCCTGCTCGATCAGGAGGGCCGCGACGATCTGCGGCTGCGCATCGCCGTACAGCCCGGAGGCTGCTCCGGCCTGCAGTACCAGCTCTTCTTCGACGAGCGCGTGCTCGATGGCGACGTCGAGCTGACCCCCCACGATGTCCCGGTCGTCGTCGACCGCATGAGCGCCCCCTACCTCGGTGGCGCCACCGTGGACTTCACCGACACCATCGAGCAGCAGGGCTTCACGATCGACAACCCGAACGCCGGCGGCGGTTGCGCCTGTGGGAACTCCTTCTGCGGCTGACCCGCCTCCCCGCGGCTGACCCGCCACTCCGCGATTTCCCTGTTGTCGCCGCGTTCCAGCAATTCCTTGCTGGAACGCGGTTGCCTGTCAGCCCCAGCCCCCGCCCCAGTTAGGCTTCGCGCATGCCGACCCTCGTAGCTGGTTCGATCGCGACCGACCATCTGATGCATTTCCCGGGGAAGTTCTCCGATCAGCTGCTCGCCGAGCACCTGCACAAGGTTTCGCTGTCGTTCCTCGTGGACGAGCTCGTGGTCCGGCGGGGCGGCGTCGCCCCCAATATCTGTTACGGCATCGCCCAGCTCGGCGGTTCGCCCGTCCTCATCGGCGCTGTCGGCCAGGACTTCGACGACTACCGCTCGTTCCTCGAGGAGCACGGCGTCGACTGCGGCCACGTCCACGTCTCGAAGACCCAGCACACGGCCCGCTTCGTCTGCACCACCGACGAGGAGATGTGCCAGATCGGCTCGTTCTACGCCGGCGCGATGGGCGAGGCGATCGACATCGAAATCGCGCCGATCTGGAAGGCGACTGGGGCCGACCTCGTGGTGATCAGCGCCTACGACCCGGCGGCCATGGTCAAGCACAGCACCGAGTGCCGGGAGCAGGGCTTCCGCTTCGTCGCCGACCCGTCCCAGCAGATCACCCGCATGGACGGCCCGGCCCTGCGCGCCGTGATCGAGGGCGCCGAACTGCTGTTCACCAACGACTACGAGAAGAGCCTGCTCGAGTCGAAGACCGAGCTGTCCGAGGCCGAGATCATGGCCCGCGTCGACGTGCGGGTAACCACCCTCGGGTCCAAGGGCGTGGAGATCGTCGGCCGCGAACTTGATCGCGTGCACGTGCCGGCCGCCAAGGAGCGGGCCAAGCACGACCCGACCGGTGTCGGTGACGCGTTCCGCGGCGGCTTCCTCACCGCTCGCGACTGGGGCCTGTCGTGGGAGCGCGCCGCCCAGGTCGGCAGCCTCCTCGCAACGATGGTGCTCGAGACCGTGGGCACGCAGGAGTACGCGGTGGCGAAGGACGACTTCAGCTCGCGGCTCTCGGAGTCCTACGGCGACGACTGCGCCGCGGACGTCCTGCCCCACCTCGTCTGACCCGCTCCGTCGTCACTCGACGGACAACGGGCCATCGGTGTTGTCGGGCCGGGCAGTCAGGTCAGAGCCGGACGGGGTAGACCGGCTCGGGGATCGCTGGCCGGATGCGCTGCTCGACGAAGATGCCGTGCCAGATCAGGAACACCAGCAGCGTCCAGATCTTGCGCGAGTAGTCGTGCGGGCCCTCGCGGTGCGCTTCGAGCAGGCGCAGGGCGGCGCCGCGGTCGATCAGTTCGTCGGCCTGCGATTCGGTGATGATGGCGCGGGCCCACTCGTACATGACGTCCTTGAGCCAGTGCCGAATCGGCACCGGGAAACCCAGCTTGGCCCGGTTGAGCACGTGCGCAGGAACGATGTCGGCGAGCGCGCGCCGTAGCGCGTACTTGGTCGTCTCCTTCGTCAGCTTGAGGTCCGTCGGGATGGACGAGCCGACCGCGAAGACCTCGGTGTCGAGGAACGGCACCCGCAGTTCGAGCGAGTTGGCCATCGTCATCTTGTCGGCCTTGACGAGGATGTCGCCGCGCAACCAGGTGAACAGGTCGACGTACTGCATGCGCGTGGAGTCGTCGAGATGCGTCGTCTGCTCGTACAGCCCGCGCGTCACGTCCATATAGGAGACGTTCGGATCGAAGGGCTTGTACAAGCCCTGCATCTCGTCGGGACGGAAGATGCGGGCGTTGCCGTAGTAGCGCTCCTCGATGCCGATGGCTCCGCGGCGTAGGAGGTCCTTGCCGCGCTTGCCCTCGGGGATGCGGGTGGAGAGGCGACCGAGGCCACGGCGGGCCGCGGCCGGGAGGTAGTTGAAGGCCTTCAACGAGAGGGGCTCGCGATAGATCGTGTAACCGCCGAACAGCTCGTCCGCGCCCTCGCCGGACAGGACGACCTTGACGTGCTTGCGCGCTTCGCGCGCGATGAAGTACAGCGGCACGAGGGCGGGATCGGCCACCGGATCGTCGAGATACCAGACGATCAGCGGGAGCGTCTCCATCATCTCCTCGGCCGACACGACCTTGGTGATGTGCTCGACGCCGATCGCCGCGGCCGACTCGGCTGCGACGTCGATCTCGCTGAAGCCCTGCCGCTCGAAGCCGGTGGTGAACGTGAGCAGCTTCGGGTTGTGCCGACGGGCGAGGGCGGCGATCGCGGTCGAGTCGATGCCGCCGGACAGGAACGCACCGACGGTGACGTCAGCGCGCATGTGCTTCTCGACCGAGTCTTCGAGCGCCTCGCCGATCTGGCGGTACAGCTTGTCGGCGTCGGCGACCGGCTTGATCGCGAAGTCGGGGTGGAAGTAGCGGCGCGGGTGCAGCGCCTCGCCCGGCTTGAGGGTGAAGTACGTGCCGGACTCGACTCGGCGGATCGCCGTGTGCATCGACGCCGGCTCCGGCACGTACTGCAGCGTGAGGTAGTGCTGCAGTGAGGTCGTATCGACGTCATGCGCGACGCCCTCAGCCGCCACATCGAGCAGCGACTTCTTCTCGCTGGCGAAGAAGGTGCCCCGCTCGTCGCTGTAGGTGTAGAGCGGCTTGATGCCGAACCAGTCGCGAGCGCCGAAGAGCACGCGCTCCTGCGAATCCCAGATCAGGAAGGCGAACATGCCGCGCAGCTCGCGCACGATCTTCGGGCCGAGGTAGTGGTAGCCCGCGACGACGGCCTCGCCGTCGCCGTCCGTCTCGAACGTGGCGCCGAACTCCCGGGCCAGACGCTCGCGCAGTTCCAGGTAGTTGTAGATCTCGCCGTTGAAGATCAGCTCGTAGCGGCCGTCGAGCCAGGGGAGCGGTTGATGCGAGTGGTCGATGTCGATGATGGACAGGCGCCGGAAGCCGATGGCGGCGTCGTCGTCGTGCCACACCCCGCCCTCGTCCGGGCCGCGGTGGCGCATATCGGGCAGCGCGCCCTCGACCGCGGGCGCGACCGAAGCCGCGGCACCGTTCGCTGACAGGAAGCCGATCAGTCCGCACACGCCGACCAGTATCCCGGTCGGTCAGTGCCGGCGGCGCACGACATAGCCGGGTGTGCCGTCCAGCGCAGTTGTTTCGCCGACTAGTTCGTGTCGGCGCATGCGGCACCAGGCCGCGACGTCGGGACGCGCAGCCGGATCGTCGGCCTCGACGGTGATCGTCGCGCCGATCTCGACGTCGCCGATGTGCCGCGCCAGGTCGAGGATCGGCAGGGGGCACCGCCGGCCCCGCGCGTCGATAATCACAGGCCTGTGGCGCCGAGCTCGGCCCGCACCTCGGCGACGAGGGCGGGCAGGACGGCGAGGAAGTCCTCCACGTCGACCTCGGTCGTGGCGTGGTGCAGCGAGACCCGCAGGTTGCCTGACGTCAGCGCGCCCATGGCCACCAGCACGTGCGACGGTTCCAGCGTCGACGAGGTGCACGACGAGCCGGATGACACCGCGAATCCGTGGCGGTCGAGCGCGGTGAGCAGGGCCTCGCCGTCCACGTAGAGGCACGAGAACGTCACGAGATGCGGGAGCCGCTCGTCCGCGTCGCCGAGCACCTCGACGTCCGGCACCAGTTCCGGTACGGCGGTCCGGATGCGCTGCACGAGACGGGCGTGGCGGGCCGCCTCCGCGGAGCGCGTTGCTTCGACCGCCCGCAGCGACGCCGCGGCGGCGACGATCGCCGGCAGGTTCGGGACGCCCGGCACCCGCCCCGATTCCCGCTCGTCGTCGGGAAAGGGCGAGCGCCACCGGGTGCCGGTGCGGACCGCGAGCAAGCCGACCGCCGGCCCACCCCAGGTCCGCGCGTCGCCGGCCAGCACCGACCAGCCTGTGGGCACGGACGCGTGCCCGATCGTCTGCGTCGCGTCGACGATCAGGGGCACCGCCCCGATGGCTGCGGCGAGCGCCGAGACCGGCTGCGACGTGCCCACCTCGTGGTTGGCCGCCTGCAGCGCGGCGGCCGCGACCCCGGCCGCGGTCGCCGCGGCGACGAAGGTCTCGGCATCGACCCGCGCCAGCTCGTCCACCCCGACCGACACGGCGTGGCCGCTCCGCGCGACGTGCGACTGAGCGGCGAGCAACACGGCCGAGTGCTCGACAGCGCTGTGCACGAACGTGTTCGAGCGCGGGTTCCCGGCCAGCGTGCCGAGAACGGCGGCGTGCAGGGCCTGCGTCGCGTTGGCGGTGAAGCTGAGCTCGTCCGGCCGCGCAGCGATCGAGTCGGCCACCGATTCGCGGGCGGCGTCGAGCAGTAGCCGCGCGCGTCGACCCGCGCCGTAGAGGCGTCCGGGATCGGCCCAGCCGTCGTCCAGGGCGGCGAGGAGCGCCTCGCGCGCAACGGGGTGCAGGGGCGCTCCCGCTGCGGCATCCAGGTAGGCCGGCACGACCCTGACGGTAGCCCGCCGAGCACGTCAACGATGGGCTGCAGTAACGAGACGCGCGGCGGGGCGAATCGCCTGACCCGGGACGGGTTGGCGGGGTGGGGTCCAGTAGGCTCAAATTCGTTCGCAGACGTGTCCGAGAGGCGGTTGGCAGGTGCGTCGTAGTCGATGGGCGCGGGGCGGTCGCAAGGCGGCTCTTCTCGGCTCACTCGCGTTGCTGCTCTCGGGCTGTTCCGCGAGTGACTGGGAGCGAAACCTGCGCTTCGGCTTCCCCACCGGTGTCACCAAGCAGGCCACCCGGATCCGCGTGTTGTGGACGTGGTCCGGGGTCACCGCGCTGGTCCTCGGCGTCGTGGTGTGGGGCCTGATCTTCTGGTGCTGCCTGCGCTACCGCAAGAAGAGTGACGACCTACCGCGCCAGACCAAGTACAACTTCACCGTCGAAGCGGTGTGCTTCGCCTTCCCGTTCCTCGTCATCGCCGGGCTGTTCTACCGGACGGTCATCGTCGAGGACTACGTCAACAAGGTGACCAAGAACCCCGACGTCACCGTCCAGGTGGATGCGTTCAAGTGGAACTGGCAGTTCGAGTACCACACCGTCAAGGACGCTTCGGGTAAGGCGCAGCGGAAGGTGTACCCCGGGCGCACGAACCTGACGGACTCCTCCGGGACCGTCCAGACTCGTAAGGACGCCGCCAGCGGTTGTGGCTCCGCAGTGGGCGCGACCGCCGATGCCTGCGGCGGCCCGAACGCCGACGGTCAGACCTCCGGCCCCGGTCCGCTCTACCTGTCGACCGTCGGCTCGCAGAACGAGATCCCGATCCTGGTCGTGCCGGTCGGCAAGTCGGTCCAGGTCGACGAGCACTCCCTCGATGTCATCCACTCGTTCTGGGTGCCGGACTTCCTGTTCAAGCGCGATGTCATTCCATACGGCACGACGAGCACCGCGCGGGACAACAAGTTCGAGTTCACCGCCACCACGACGGGCCGGTTCGTCGGCCGGTGCGCCGAGCTGTGCGGCACGTACCACTCGCAGATGAACTTCGAGGTGCGCGTCGTCCCGATGTCGACGTTCACGGCCTACCTGACGGCATTGCAGAAGATCGGCCCCGACGACCCGGCCCGTCAGTCCAAGGCGCTCGCCGCGGCGAAGATGCCCGCGTACGCCACGACGACCTACCCGTTGACGACAGACCGCAATGCGCGGGCGGCGTCCCAGAAGCAGGGTGGCTGACGTGAAGACTGAAGCCCGCTTGTTCCTCGGCGTCGCCGCGTTCTTCTGGTTGGCCGCGATCGGTTACGGGATCTGGACGTCCACGCCGAACGGGTACAGCCACGGCACGGTCGAGCCGGTCGGCGTGGCGGCGCTCATCCTGTCCGGCGGCCTCGTCGGCATCCCCGGATCGTTCTTCCTGTTCGTGTCGCGGCGCATCGACCCGCGCCCCGAAGATCGCAACGACGCCGAGATCGCCGAGGCTGCGGGTGACCTCGGGTTTTTCAGCCCGGGCAGCTATTGGCCGGTTGGGCTGGCTGGGGCAGCCACCGTTGCCGGCTTGGGGCTGGCGTTTTCGCAGCTGTGGTTGCTGATTGTCGGCTTGGTGCTGCTGATGTTCATGATCGGCGGACTGCTCTTCGAGTACTACATCGGCGGCTCTCGCCCAACCAGCTGAGCCGGCTGCGTTCCGCGCTGCCCTGCTGGGGCAGTGCAGGTGACTGTCCCTCTGTATCGCCCGGCGACCGATCAGCTTTCCGCGGCGATAGTGGCTGCCCGCATACACGCATCGGCGATGGGTGAACCCGCTCGATGCGTCGCCGGCGAGTGATCCGCTGACGTGCACCCGCAGACGTGCACCCCGCTGACGTGCACCAGCAGACGTGCACCCGCAGACGTGCACCCGCAGACGTGCACCCGCAGACGTGCACTCCGCAGGCAATTCGGCAT
>JAOPVG010000497.1 GCA_025966255.1 Jatrophihabitans sp. | reverse complement strand
CGCCATATTCCAGCGCGTGCGCAGCGGAGCGGCGTACACCCACGTGCCCACTCGCAGGTCGGTGGCGAGACTTGCCGCCATGGCCAACGTGGGTCCCGGCGCCGGCTGCCACTGCTGAACGTCGGGCATCAGAAGTGTCGAGTAGCCGCTGTCGGCGATACGGCGCACCTGGTCACGCCACGCCGGTAGATCAGTCCGGATAGGGGCAACAACCCCGAATCGCAATGGTCTCGCTTCGCCGGTCGCCTCATGGTCGGCCATCGTGGCTGTCCTCTCGTTGTCGCCCGAGCGGTTGCGCCGGGCTTTCTGTCACCACGAACCGGCCCGGGCGGATCCGACAATCACCGCGTCACCAATTTGGGCGGAGCCCGCCGACACCAGCGACTGGCCCAGACGCACGCACTCCGCCCATCCGCCTTGCGGATCACCCTCCTGCCAGCGCTTAGAGGTCGACGCTCACGAGCTCCCGGCGCCCGACCGGATCAGCGCCCGCACCAGGTCACTGGCCGGGAAGCAGTCGGTGCCGAGCACGTCGACCGTCTGCGGGGCCAGCAGCCCGTCCGCTGTCCAGGCGCGGACGACCTCGATGGGCAGACCGGCGAGATCGGCGAACGTGGTCGCAGCGATCCAGCCGTCACTACCACCCCGCGTGCGTACCGATTGGACAGTGGTCCCCAGACAATGGGCGAGCACTGCGGTCGGGAAGCCCGCGGCCCGTGCCCCGCCGAGCAGCGAGCGGGTGAGCCGGAACGCGGGGACGCGGTGCTCGCCCCTTGCCGAAGATTCGGCCGCGAGCGCCCGCCGCAGCGCCGTCGCAAGGACCGGGGGCACCTCCTCCGGCCGGCCGGTCGCCGAGCGGACGCGGCTCATCGGCAGTGACGGCAGGGGCTCCGCGTCGCTGCCCATACCGGCTCCGTCGGTCCGCCCAGTCACTTGGCGTCGTCGTGGACCGGGACCGCCCGCCGGCGCCACCACACCAGTCCGGCGAGACCGGCGAGCCCGGCGGCGCCCAGGACCGGCAGCCCGACGACCACCCAGGTGCTCGACCCGCCGACCTGCGGCCCGGTTGCCGCGGCCGAGGGCTTCTGGCTCGTCGGCTGCGGCAGCGGGGTCGCCGGGGGATCGACGGCGCCGGCGATGCGATCGCTGTCGGCGGCGCGGATCGCCGGAGCACCCGTCACCGGGCCGAGGAACAGGCTCGCCAGGCTGGTCACCCGCAGCTGGCCCGACGGGATGGTGCCAATTGTCACCCTGGCCCGCCGGGTTGCCGTGGAGTGGGCCGGAACCCGCACCGTCCAGCTCGCGACCTGCTTGGTCACCTTCGCCTCGTACGCCCGGTTGTAGCGGGCGTACTTCGGCACTTCGAGCACGAGCTGTCCGTTGACCGGCGCCGCGCCGTCGTTGACGACGGTGGCGACGTAGGCGACCGAGCTCCTGTCCGTCACCTGGGTGACGCCGTCGGACATGCGGATCGATAGCCGCGTCGCGTCGGGCGCCGCGCCCGGGGCCGCCGAGGCGAGCCCGGCGACCACGGCCGCGGTGACGATGCTGGACAGCGGCACGGCTCAGCTCGTCCGGCTACGCCGGCGGCGGGCGCCGAGCAGGCTCAACAGCCCACCCGCCCCGAGGAGCAGGGCACCGAGCAGCAGCACCTCCTCGGTGTTGCCGCCGGTGTTGGCCGTCCCGCCGCCACTGCCGTTACCGCCCTGCGCCTGCGACGGCACTGGATTGTTCGTGCACAGCGGGTCGGTGGAGACGCAGCTGTCGACGCCGAGGGCACCCGTCGGCTGGAGGAAGTTGTCCAGCTTGTGGTCACCCTGGTCGCCGTACGCCTTGACGGTCACCTTGTATGTGATCCGGACGGTCTGATCGGCGCCGAGCGTGCCGGTGATCCGCACCGAGCCGCCGGAGGGGTGACCGGCCGTCAACGCACTGTTCGAGGCATCCGGCCCGGAGACCAGGATCGCATCGTCCAGTACGCCGGCCATCCTGTCGGTGTAGTCGACCCGGTAGGCGCCCTTACCCGTGTTGTGGAACGTCAGCGTGTAGGTGAGCGTGTCCCCCGGCTGCACCATGCTGAAGTTCTTCGGGTTCACCGTCTTCGTGACGGCCAGGTTGCCGATCGGGTTGGCGGTGCAGTCGGGCTGCTGGGCGTCGGTCGGCGTGCAGTCGGGCGACGTCGGCGGCGCATCGGTCGGCTTCTGCAGGAAGTTGGCCAGGATCGAGTCGCCGTTGTCGGGGTTCGCGACCTTGAGCGCGTACTTCACCGTCACCGTTTGGCCGGCCGCGAGCGTGCCGGTGATCGCCGTCCGGTTGTCGGCGCCGAAGTCGGTCACCGCCAGCGCCGGGTCCGACGAGGTGGGCTGGGTGGCCACCGTCGCGTCGTCGATCGCCTGGGTGATGTCATCGACCTTGTCGACCGCCCCGTCGGCGGTGCCCTTGTTCTGGAAGTGCAGCGTGTAGGTCAGCGACTGCCCAGGAACGACCGGCGTGCCGCTGGCCGGGTCGACCGTCTTCCATGACACGACCTCGGGCATCGGGTTGTGCGTGCACAGCGTGTCGCCCGGCAGGCACTCGGCCGGCGGGTCCTGGCCCGGGCGGGTGACGAAGTTGTTCGCCGCGTCGTTGCCACGATGGCCCTCCGGCTTGATCGTCACCTGGTAGGTCACCGTGTAAGTGGCGTCCACGGGCACCGTGCCGGTCACCTCGAACTGGTCGTTCGCGGTCGGGCTCACGGACAGGTCCGTGCTCGACGCCACCGGCGCCGAGGTGACCGTCGCGTCGTCGAGGACGTCGGCGAGGTGGTCGACGTAGTCGATCGACCCGGTCGCCGCCCCGATGTTGTGGAACGTGAGGGTGTAGGTGAGAACGTCACCGGTCTGCACCGTGGAGCCGGACGCCGGGTCGACCGACTTCGTCGGGACGATCTCGGGCACGGGGTTGTGGGTGCACATCGGGTCGTCGGCCGCACACTCGGCCGGCGGCGTCGTGCCGGTGGGCACCAGGAAGTTGTCCAGCCGGTTGTCGCCCCGCTGGCCGTCCGGCTTGACCGTCACCTGCACCGTCACGGTGTAGGTCGTCGTGGCCGGCACGATCCCGGTGATCTGGAAGCTGCCGTTGGTGACGGCACCGATCGTCAGGGCCGGGTTCGAGGCCGTCGGGCCGTTGGTGATCGTGGCGTCGTCCAGCACCTTCGACAGGTCGTCGGTGTAGTTGATGTCGCCCGCACCCTGGCCGCTGTTGGCGAAGGTCAGCGTGTAGGTAAGCACCTGCCCGGCCACCACCGTCGAGCCGTCGGCCGGGTTGACCGACTTGCTCGGTGTAATCAGCGCGGCCGGCACCGAGACGGTGTCGCAGTTCGGGTCCGTGCCCTGCTGGGGCACGCACGCGGTGTTCACCATGACCGTGTTGCCGTTGCCGGTGTAGGTCACCGAGTACGTGACGGTGACCGACTGGTTCGCGGCGAGGGCACCGGACCAGCTCAACTGTGAACCGACGACCGCCGGCGTTCCCGGCACCGTGGCGGCGGCGTCACCGTTGTAGGTGGCGTCGTCGAGGACGTCGGAGATGTCGTCGGTGATCGACGCGGGGTTCTGCGCGGTGTAGTCCGTCCCGCCGTCGTTCGTGACGACCACGGTGTAGCTGACGGTGTCGCCGGGCGCCGGGCGGTCGGTCGTCGACGCGCTCTTGGCGATCGACAGGTGCGGGATCGGGTGAACGACGCAGTTGTCCGCGGCGAGGCAGTCGCTCGGCGGGCCCTCGCCCGGCCGGGAGACGTAGTTCAGCAGGATGTGGTCACCCTGCTGGGCGAACGGCTTCACCGTGACTTTGTAGGTCACCGTGTAGGTGGCCCCGGCGGGGATGGTCCCGCCGATCGGCAGCTGGTCGTTGCTCACGGCACCGACTGTGACGTCCGGGTTGGACGCCGACGCCGCGGTGGTGATCGTGGCGTCGTCGACAACACCGGCGAGGTGGTCGACGTAGTCGAGGTCGCCGGTCGCCTTGCCGGTGTTCTGGAACGTCAACGTGTAGCTGATGACCTCACCCGAGGCGACGCTCGCGCCGTCCACGGGGCTCGACGTCTTGGCGACCGACACGTCCGGGATCTTGTGCTCGGTGCACAGCGGGTCGCCGCTGACGCACGAGGTCGGCGGTGTGGAGCCGGTCGGGAACAGGAAGTTGACCATGTCGTTGTCGCCGCGCTGGCCATCCGGGCCGACGGTCACCTGGTAGGTCACCGTGTAGGTCGCGCCGGCCGGCACGCCACCGGTGACGGTGAACGTCCCGTTGCTGATCGCACTCGCAGTCAGGTTGGGGTTCGAGGCGGTCGGCGCGTTGGTCACCGAGCCGTCGTCGAGCACCTGGGTGAGGTCATCGGTGTAATCCGTCGCGGCCGTGCCCTGGCCAACGTTCTGGAACGTCAGCGTGTAGGTGACCACCTGGCCGGCGAGGACCGTCGCCCCGTCCGCGGGGTTGCTGGACTTGCTCACCTTGAGGTCGGGCACCTGCACGACGGCACCGCAGACCGGGTCGGTCGAGGCCGCGGCGCAGTTCGAGGGCGTGCCGGGTGGAGTGACGACGCGGTTGAACATCGAGTGGTCACCCGGATCCGGATCGTTCACCGTCACCGTGTAAGTGATCGTCGCCGTGGCGTTCGCCGCCAGCGGCCCGGACCAGGAGATGACGT
>JAOPVG010000488.1 GCA_025966255.1 Jatrophihabitans sp. | reverse complement strand
GAGCAGGGCCACCGGCCAGCGCACGGGGCCGATCCGGCGAAACGCCACCGGGGTGACCGCGGCGGCCAGTGCCCCGCCGGCCGCGACCGCGACGAGCACCTGGGTGAGGCCGGCAAGCCCGGCCCGGAAGAAGCCGTCGTCGTGGAAGTAGTTGCGGTAGAGCAGCAGGGTGCAGACGGTGGTGATGCCGTAGAAGAGGCGGTGCAAGCCGATCGCGGTCAGCCCGTACAGGACGGGCCGGTGCTCGCGCACGTGCCGGGCGCCGGCGATCAGCCCGCGGAGCACCTCGCGGGGCGTCTCGCGAAGGCGCCGTTCGGCCTCGGACGGACCCAGCTCGGTCCGGGCGAAGCCGTTGGCCGCCAGTGCCGCGATCAGGTACGGCACGAGCGCGGCGGCCGCGATCACCGCGTAGTCCGCGTCGCTGTTGCCGAGCAGTGCCCGCACGCCGATCGCCGTCGCCCCGCCGACCGCGGCAACGAGCGTTCCGCTGGTCGTGGACAGCGCGTTGGCGGTCACCAACTCCGGATCTGGGACGACGCGGGGCAGGGCGGCACTGAGCGCCGAGAGGACGAACCGGGAGACGGACACGAGAACCAGGGCTGACGCGTAGAAGGCCACGCCGTTGACACCCGCCGCGACCTCGGCGGCGAACCCGAGCACAGCGACCGCGCGGGCGACGTTGGCCACGGTCAGGATCCGCTGGCGCCACCAGCGGTCGAGCAGCACTCCCGCGAACGGGCCGACGAGGCAGTACGGCAACAGCAGCACCGCGAAACCGGCCGCGACGTCCGCGGCGTGGGCCTGGCGCTCGGGGTTGAACAACACTGCGCCGGCCAGGCTGGCCTGGAACACGCCGTCGCCGAACTGGCTGGCCAGCCGGACCGCGTACAGCCGCCGGAAGCCGGAGTTGGCGAACGCGACGAGCAGATGTCCGCGGCGCGTCACGCTGGCAGTGTCCCAGTGCAGCCTGGGCGGCAGCCTGGGCGTCGAGGACCCGCGTGTGGCCGAGAAACGGTTCGGACGCCAAGATAAGCGCATGCCATCAGCAGAGTGGGGATCGGTGCCCGGGGTGGAACCCGCGGCCGGTCGGCTGCTGATTGCCACGCCGCTGCTCGGCGATCCGCACTTCTCGCGCACCGTGGTGTATCTGCTCGAACACGACGGCGGCGGCAGCGTGGGAGTGGTGCTGAACCGGCCGAGTCACACCCCAGTGGGCCAGGTGCTGCCCGATTGGCATGATGCCGTCAGCGGTCCGGCCGTGGTGTTCGGTGGCGGGCCGGTCCAGCCCGACGGCGCCCTGTGCCTCGGGCAACTCGAGTCCGGCGCGGCCGGTCTGCGCGAAGTGGTCGACGGCGTCTCCACGGTCGACCTCGACGGCGACGTCGCGGTGATCGCATCCATTGCCCGGCGCCTTCGCGTCTTCGCCGGCCATGCCGGCTGGTCGCCCGGTCAGCTCGACGGCGAGTTGGAGGAGGGCGCCTGGTGGGTGCTGAACGGGAGCCCCGAGGACCTGTTCAGCGAGGACCCGCGCACGATGTGGCGGCGGGTCCTGCGCCGCCAACCGCCGCCGTTGTCGCTGATCTCGACGTTCCCGTCCGATCCGGCGCTCAATTAGGCCGCCGATCCCGGCGGGTCTTAGCCGATCAGCCCTTGGTACTGCCGAGGGTGAGGCCGGCGATGAACTGCCGCTGCAGGATCAGGTACACCACGAGCGTCGGGACGGCGATGATCAGCGACCCGGCCGAGAGCAGGTTGGCGTTCTGCGCGTACTCGCCCTGCAGGTTCTTGATCGCGGACGTGATCGGCAGCTTGTCGCCGGTGGACATCAACGTGAGCGCCCAGAAGAAGTCGTTGTAGATCCAGGTCGTCAGGAGCGTTGCCAGTGCAGCCAGGGCAGGGCGGCACAGCGGCATCGTGATGCGCCAGTACTGGGTCCACACCGAGGCGCCGTCGACGAGCGCGGCCTCGGTCAGCTCCTCCGGGATCGTCCGCATGAAGTTGCTCAGGACGAACACGCAGAAGCCGGTCTGGAAGGCGACGTTGATGAGCACGATGCCCGCGATGGAGTCGTACAACTGTCCGGAGTCGCTGAGCCAGTTCGGCACCGCCACCGAGGTGTAGATCTTGAACAGCGGCGCCAGCAGGACCTGCTGCGGCAGCAGGTTCCCGGCCGTGAACACCAACAGCAGGATCAGGTTGAACCGGAATGAGAACCGGGCGACGACGAAGGCCACGCACGACGCCAGGAACAGCGTGATGATCACGGCCGGGACGGTGATCTTCGCCGAGTTCCAGAAGTGCATCAGGATCTGACCCTGCGTCCACGCATTGCTGTAGTTCTGCAGCGTCAGCGAGCGCGGCCAGGACAGGTATCCGTGCGCGTTCGTGTCCGATTCCGTGCGCAGCGAGACGAACACCGTCCACAGCAACGGCAGCATCCACAGCACGGCCAGCACCATGATGAACGCTCCGGTCGCGAACCGAGCGCGGCCCTTGCGGGGTGGCGGCCGGACCGGGTGGCCCTCGCCCTTCATCTCGGCGGCGATCACGGTGGCGGTAATCAGCGCTCGCTCTTCCGGAACTGCTGCACCAGGAAGTACGTGATCGGCACGAGCGAGATCACGAGCAGCACGACACCGAGCGCAGAGCCGTAACCGATGCGATTGGCGGGCCCGACGATGTCCTGGGTGATCATCGCGGAGAGCAACTGCAGACCGTTGGTGCCGCCGTTCGTCACGTACACGAGGTCAAAGGCGCGCAGCGACTCGATGACCGTCACGACCAGGATCACGTTGTTGATCGGACGCAGGGTTGGGAAGGTGACCCGCCAGAACAGCTGCCAGGCGTTGGCGCCGTCGAGCTGAGCGGCCTCGCGCAGCGCCGGGTCGAACGCCTTGAGGCCGGCGAGGTACAGCACCATCACGTACCCGGCTTGCCGCCAGGTGGCTTCGACGAGCACCGCCCAGAGGTTCAGCTTGGGGTCGCCGAGCCAGTTGATCGCGTCGTTCGGGCTCGTCTTGCCCAGGACGCCGTTGATCAGGCCGAACTGCGCGCCGTACATCAGCTCCCAGATGATGCCGATGAGCGCCAGCGAGAGCATGACCGGCAGGAAGAAGATGCTCTGGTAGACCCGGCTGCCGCGAATCCCGCGGTCGAGCAGCACCGCGAGCAGCACGCCGAGCGGCGTGGCGAGCACGGTGAACTCGATCAACCAGATGACGTTGTGCCGCAGAGCCGGCCAGAAGTCGGGGTCGATCGTGCGCATGTAGGTGTAGTTCTGAGCGCCGATGTTCTTGCTCGGCGCGGCGCCGTGGGCGTTCGTGAAGGACAGGAAGAACGTCGAAACCGCCGGGCCCCAAATCAAGGCCAGATCGAGCAGCAGCGGCACGCCGATCATCAGGGCGATGACGATGCGGTCGCGCTTCGACAGCCGCCGCACCCGGCGTCGACGCCTGGCGCTCGGCGTCGTCCGGACCGCGGTATCGGTAGTCATGTAATCGGGAAGGCGCTCCGCGTCGTCAGTTCGTGAAGATCTGCTTGGCCTGGGCCTCGAGCTTGCTGCAGATCGACGCGCTGCTCTTCGGGTTGTTGAGGAAGTCGTTCATGGCGTTCTGGGCGATGGGGTAGGCGAAGTCCGGTCGGGTGTCGCGGTCGAGGAACTGCGCGATGTTCTTGGTCGACTTGATGATCTCCACCGACGACTTCTGCAGCGGGGTGTACGTGCTCTGGTCGTAGTTGTTGGCCGTGCCGATGTCACTCGGGTTGGGCTTGAGGAAGGCCTGCTCGGCCGCCCCCGTGCCGAGGTACTCGAGCAGGGCCACCGCGCCGGCCTTGTTCTTGACCTTCTTGCTCATCAGGAAGCCGTCGATCGGCGCGTCGATCGCACTGTCGGTCGGGTTCTCGGGCGTGATCTCCGGGAACGGGAAGAAGGCGACGTCGGACAGATTCGCCTTGGCGACCTGCGGGCCGACCTGGTCGGTGCCCTGGAAGATCATCGCCGACGTCTTGTTGCCGTCGAAGAGTTTGACCGCGTCCTGCCAGATCCGGCCGGTGGCGCCCGGCGTGTAGTACGGCACCAGCTCGGCCCACTTGTCGAAGACGGCCTTCACCTTCGGGTCCGTCCACGAGTGCTTGTGCGCCATCAGGTCGACGTGGAACTGGTAGCCATTCAGGCGCATGTTGATGATGTCGAAGGTGCCCATGGCCGGCCAGCCGTCCTTCTGGCCGATGGCGATGGGATTGCTGAAGCCGTCCTTCTGCATCTGCTTGGTGAGCGCGACGAGTTCGTCCCAGGTCTTGGGCACCGTGTAGCCGTTCTTGGCGAAGACGCTCTTCTTGTAGAACATCACCCACGGGTAGTTGACCCACGGCACGAGGTAGTACTTGCCGTCCGCGCCCTTCGATGCCTTCTTGATCGCGTCGGTGAACTGACCGCCGATCTTGGTCCAGACGTCGTCGATCGGCGTCAGCAAGCCCTGGTCGGCGAAGAACTGCATGCGGTTGCCCGAGAACCAGCAGAACACGTCGTTGGGGGTGCCCTGCAGATAGTTCTGGATGTTGTTCTGGAACGTGTTGTGGTCGGTGGTGTTGATCTTTACCTTCGACCCGCGCGAGTAGCCCTTGACCGTAGCGGCGAAGGCAGTCTTCACCGCGGCGTCGGAGTAGTTCGAGCCGACGCTGACGTCGCTGTCGATCGATCCCGTGCCACCCCCGCCCGACGCGCTGCTGCACGCCGCCAGCAGGCTGGGCGCACCGGCCAGCGCCAGTGCACCGAACGTGCCCTGGAGCATCGTGCGCCGGCTGATCGATGTCGAGGTGGAGAGATCGCCGTCCATCATGGCTCCTAAGATCTGTCTTCTGCGTGGACCGAATGCGAGGTGCCGCCCGGACTATAGACACAGTTTCCAACGAGAATCACCAGAACTGACCAAACTAAAGCTGTCAAACCCTCAGATGTCAACCCTTTG
>JAOPVG010000455.1 GCA_025966255.1 Jatrophihabitans sp. | reverse complement strand
CTCAGCGCCCGATCGCGTCGAGCTCGGCGATCGCGTCGTGTGGCAGTTCGAGCGCGGCGACGGCAAGGTTCTCGCGTAGGTGCGCCACCGAGGACGTGCCGGGGATCAGCAGTACGTTCGGTGAACGCCGCAACAGCCAGGCCAGCGCGACGGACATCGCAGTGGTGTCGAGCCGGGCCGCGACTGCTTGTAGCGCCACAGACTGCAGCGGCGAGAAGCCGCCGAGCGGGAAGTAGGGGACGTAGGCGATTCCTTGCGCGTTGAGCGAATCGACCAGCTCGTCATCGACCCGGTGGGCGACGTTGTAGTAGTTCTGCACGCATACGACTGGCGCGATCGACTGGGCCTCGGCGATCTGTTCGGCGGTAACGGTGCTGACGCCGAGGTGTCGGATGAGCCCCTGCTGCTGCAGTTCGGCGAGCGCCTCGAATTGCTCCGCGAGCGAGCCCGGCTCGGGTGCCTCGACACCGCCGACACGCAGGTTCACGACATCCAGCACGTCAAGCCCGAGATGCTGCAGATTGTCGTGGACCTGTGAGCGCAGCTCGGCCGGCGTGCGGGCGTGCGGCCAGCCGCCCTGCTCGTCGCGGCGCGCGCCGACCTTCGTGACAATATGCAGGTCGTCGGGATACGGCGCGAGCGCCTCGCGGATCAGCTCGTTCGTGACGTGGGGCCCGTAGAAGTCGGCGGTATCGATATGCCGGATGCCAAGATCGACAGCCGCGCGCAGCACGGCGACGGCGGTGTCGTGATCTTTCGGTGGGCCGAAGACGCCGGGGCCGGCCAGCTGCATGGCGCCGTAGCCGACGCGGCTGAGCTCAAGATCGGCGACGCGGTAGCTGCCGCCGGGCAGTTCCTGGGATGCCATGGATTCCTTCCCGCGCGAGCGTGTGCGGCGCGCTGGCTTCAGGATGCCGCGGGTGCGACGCGGCAGTGAGTGCCCCGGTCATCCTGGGGACAGCAGGACCAGGATGAGCGGCTGCGCCCTATCTAGACTGGGTGCGTGAGCGGGTCGAACGCGTTGGGCGAGTACCTGCGGGCGCGTCGCGAACTCGTGGACCCAGCGGACGCCGGGCTGCGGGTCATGGGTGTCCGGAGGACACCGGGCCTACGCCGCGAAGAGGTCGCGACCCTCGCCGGGATCAGCGCCGACTACTACCTGCGGCTCGAGCAGGGCCGTGACCGCAACCCCTCGCCGCAGGTACTCGAGGCGCTGGCCCGCGTGTTCGGGCTCGACGCGACCGCCACGCAATACCTGCTCAGCCTGTCCACCGCCCGACCCACCACGCCGAAGCGGCGACGCCGCGAGGTGGTGCCGATGGGCATCCGCCAGTTGCTGGCCGCGCTCGAGCTGCCGGCCTTCGTCGAGAGCCGGATGTTCGACGTGCTTGCGGCGAACCGCCTCGCGACCGCCCTGTCACCGAGCCTGCGGCCCGGACAGAATCGCCTTCGATCGGTGTTCCTCGATGAGGACGAGCATGACCTGCACCCGGACTGGGAGCAGGCAACCGCCGGCATGGTCGCCTCGTTTCGCGCCTCGCTCGGCACCGACGTCGACGACCCGCGGATCGCGCAACTCATCGGCGAGCTGTCCCTCGCGAGCGAGCCGTTCCGACGCCTCTGGGCCCGGCACGACGTCAAGGCCCTCGCCGGCGCGCCCACGCGGATGCACCATCCACAGGTCGGCATGCTCGAACTGCGTCGCGAGAAGCTTGCGATCGGTGACTCGGACGGCCAGCTACTGGTGATCTATCACGCGGAACCGGCCTCCGACAGCGCCAGATCGCTCGCACTGCTCGGATCGCTGGCGGCGACGGGTGAGCCTACGGTCATTGATCGCGGGGTTGCGCGACCGTTCGACACCCCGTCGCGCGGATAGTCGTCGCAACCACTACGACGGCACGGGATTGGCATGATCGTCGCGAATGTCCTGCGGTGCGCTCGGCTCGAGGCCCGAGCCGCCGTCGACGATGAACAGGGCGCGGCGCGGGCACGCGGTGACCGCAGCTGACGCCTGCCGCTCGGTGCGTCTGGTCAGGGGCGCGTCGTCGATGATCGGGTAGCCCCACGAGTCGGTGCGGATGAGGTCGGCCGCCAGGTGCGCACAGATGGCAACCCCTTCGCAGGCGACGATGTCGACGCGCAACCGTCCCCGCGCGGTCACAGGTGCTCACCGGTCGCGAGGCAGCGGCCACGGCGGTGGGCGGCGACGTCGTCGGCGAAGACCTCCAGCGCACTTCCGACCATCCGCACGGCTCCGTCGGGATGTCCGCATGCGCCGCGGCCTTTGATCTCTGCCGCGAAGCGGGCGATCCGATCGGCGTCGCGCCGGGACCGCCAGCCGCCACGCGCGAGCTCGGCGGTGCTCTCGGCGATGGACGCCAACCCGAACACGCACGGACCGCACTGCCGGGTGCTCTGCCGGGCGAGAAAGTCGGCAAGTTCGGCGGTGCGCACCAGGCCGCACGTCCCGGCCGCCAGGACGGCCAAGACGCCGGCACCGAGCGAGAGTCCAGCCGCGCGCAGGTCCGCCTCGTCGAGGGTCAGCTTGCCCAGATCGGACGACGTGCACCAGGTGCCGCCGTGGCCACCGATCAATACCGCGGCCGGCTCGTCCGCATTGGTGACCCGGCCGATCACCTCCTGCACGGTGGCGGAGGTGGAGACCTCAAGGACGACGTGGGTGTCGTCGGCGCACACGGTGACGAGGGCCGACGAGCAGTCCTCACCGCGGGCCAGCCGGGCCACCCGCGCCAGCGTCTCCACGTTGTGTACGAGGGTCGGCAGGCCATCGACCCCGCGGGCTGCGCTGGGCACGATCCGGAAGGCCGGTCGGGCGACGCCTCCGGACAGCGCCTGCACGACCGCCCCGGACTCGCCCGTCAGGTACCTGTCCGGGCCGACGGCAATCCGGATCATCGGCTCGTCCGGCCCGTGAGCGACGCGCTCGGCCAGTGCCCGGGACACCGCCGAGCGAGCGGCGTGCGCGTTCTCGTGCAACCAGACGACGAGCTGGCGCGCACCGAGCGTCTCGGCCGCGCACACCAGCCCGTCGAGAACGAGATGCGGACG
The DNA here is from genome assembly GCA_025966255.1 of Jatrophihabitans sp. Taxonomy (GTDB): domain Bacteria; phylum Actinomycetota; class Actinomycetes; order Mycobacteriales; family Jatrophihabitantaceae; genus Jatrophihabitans. The sequence continues at coordinate 2,429 of JAOPVG010000455.1, read as the reverse complement.
CAGCTCCAGCAGCGCGGCGTCCTTGCGGCTGTCCGGCTCGCCTTCGGCCCCGTTGGCGACGATTACCGAGCCGGCCGCCCCGGCGGCCGCCCGCACGGCTCGCCACTTGATCGCCGACGGGAGGTGCGCCCCGCCGCGCCCGGTGAGTCCGGCCTCTTCGATCCGTCGGATCAGCGCGGCGCCCGCGGCACCGCGGCAACTCGGCCGGGCGCCGAAGCGATCCAGATGATCTCGATAGGAGTGCGGGGCCAGCTCGGTGACCGACGTGCCCCCACCGTAGAAGTGGATGGGCCGCTCGAGCATCGGCAGCTCGGCCTCGGCATCGGGTGCGAGCCACACCCCCGCCGTCATCGGCTGCCGTCTGTCGCGCCGAGCTGAACCCGGCCGCGGGCGAGGTAACGGTGCGCGGCCGCGACGAGCACGATGGCGCCGCTCGCGAGGTACAGCGCCAGCAGCGCCGGGGTGTCGCTGCCGGCGAACACGCCGTGCAGCCAGATGAGGACGAGGCTGATGGCCGCGACCTTGTGCAGCGGCCACCACAGTCGTCGCGGCAGCCGACCGGCGGCCGCAGCGCTCAGGCCGGCGAGCAGACCGATCCACGCACCGACGACCCCCAGTGTTACCGCGGTCGGACGGTACTGCGCCCCCATCGGCAGCACGGCGCCGCTCCAACCGACCCCGGCGTACCGGTCGGTGGCGAGGACGACGACGTGCAGCGCGATCAGGGCCAGGGCGAGGACGGACAACGTGACGTGCGCGCGCATCCGCGTGGGTGCGCTGCGACCGCGCTCGGCCCGGCGCGGATGCGACAGCGACAGCCCGAGCAGCACCACCCCGACGAGCACAAGATAGGCGCAGATCCCCGTGGCCCGGCCGAGGATCCACGGAGCCATCCGGTCGCCGCGGACCCGCGCGACGGCCAGGCCGACCGCGGCACCCGTCGCCACACCGCTGACCAGCACCGCGCCCATCCGGCCCAGCGCCCGGGAGCGGGTCGCCGCGGTCACGACCGCTGCCAGCACAGCAGCGACTGGATGTCCGCGCTCGTCCCTACCGTCCCGTCGAGGCGCACCCACAGCGCCGCGATCTGATGGCGCTTCGCCGCGTCGGCGATGTCAAGCCCGTGCAGGAAGAGCACCTTGCTCCACACCTCGGCCGTGGCCGGATCGGGATCGACGACGGTCACGGCGGCCAGTCCCGCACCGCCCGGAGCGCCGGTCGACGGATCGATGAGGTGGTGCACCGGCCGACCACCGGCGTGCCAGCTACGCAGCCGGGTCGAGGACGTCGCGCAGGCGCCGTCGTCGATCTGCAGGACCGCGACCGGATCACGCCCGCCGGCCGGATCCTCGACCCCGATTCGCCAACCCGAACCGTCGGGACCGGCGCCCGCGAAGACGCAGTCCCCGCCGGCGTCCACGAGAAACGTGGCACATCCGGCTTCGCGCAACAGCTCGGCAGTCCAGCGCAGCGTCAGCCCCTTGCCGATACCTCCGAGGTCGACCGGATCGGGTCCGATGCGGACCCGGCTCGCCGAGTCGAAGCCGGGTCGCCACGCCGCAGGCGCGACACGCGGAGCGCACGGTTCGACCGCGAGCCGCACGTCGCCGTCGGCGAACGCCAGCGAACTGCCGTAGCCCAGATCGACGAGCGTGCTGAGCACTCGGGGATCGAACCGACCGCCGGTCGTGACGTGTGCATCGGCCGCCGCGCGCAGCGCCGCGTAACAATGCGTCCCGACCTCCTGCCAATGATCCCCGGCGGTGTTCGCCCGGGTCAGATCGCTGGCCGCATCGAATCGGGTGCACTGCCGCTCCACCTCGACGAACAGCGCTCTGACCCGCGCCTGCAGGAGGCCCGGGCCAGTGGTCGCGCCGCCGAGCTGCACCCGGATCGGCGAGGCCATCGCCCGGAACGACGAATGCCACAGGCCGGCCGTGGTGACGCCGACCTCGGCGAAGGCGGCAGTAGGGACGGCGGACGGCGCACTCACCCCGATGCCCCCGTGCTGGTGTGCACCGGAGGCGGTGGTGCCGGCGCCACGACCGGTGCGGGCGGCACGACCGGTGGAGGCTGCTGCACTGCGGGAGCGGGCGGCGGGGCCTGGTTGGGCGAGGATGTGCCGTACTGGGCCGTCGGTCCCTCCGGCGCTCCGCCTGCGGCGCGGGACCGGGGCGTTACGGCCGAACTCGACGCGGCGGCCTTGGCGAGGTCGGCCCGGATGCCGGCCAGCCGGTGCGCAAGTCGCGCCGCGTTCCGGCGGTGGGCAGCGATCTGCTTCTGGACCCGCAGGTGCGCATCCGCCAGCGCGGCGACGGCCGGCGGCGCCGGAGCTGTCGAGGAGGGCGAAGGTGCGGCCGGCTTCGTTGCGAGCGCAGGCGGCGGGGTGTCGGCGGCCCACGCGACGGCGGCCCCGAACAGCGCAGCGG
>JAOPVG010000375.1 GCA_025966255.1 Jatrophihabitans sp. | reverse complement strand
GGTAATGACAATGACTGCCTGGTTGGCGACGTTTTTGGCCAGGCAGACCGCCTCGCGCTGGCTCAGCGCGGCGGGGTTGGGCGGCGAGAGGATTCCGCTGTTGCCACAGGCGCCGGTGTTCGTGAGGACGTCGCTCGTCATCGTCACGTCGAAGCCGACCCCGACCGCGGTGGCCGGCGTGGACCCGACCACGACCTGCGCGGCGAGCGCGAGGCTCACGACGAGGCCGGCCCGGATCAGGGTCTTCCTTCCTGGCTTGCGCATTCCCACCATCAGACGTCCTCAGATCTCACATCACGGCAAACGAACGGGGCTACTGACGGGGTGGGAACACGCCTTGGAGCGCGATGATGAAGTTGACGACCAGAAACGGCGGCAGGTTGTTGTGGGCCGCGTTCCCGCCGGTCACGTCGAGCGCCGACGCGGCCATCGCCGACGTCGCCCCTGACGTGGCGTACACCGGATCGGTGGCCCGCCCGTAGTGCGGCTGCGCCCACACCGCGTTGTCCGGTGCATTGGTCGACCCCGGTTCGGCCGACGCGGTGGGGAGGTGCCTGTGGGGCGGCAGGTTCGCGAGATTGAGCGTCACCCGGCTCGCGCCATCTTGGGAGCCGACGGGGTAGTACGTCGACTCTGTCTGGCCGGCCCCGACCGGAAACTGGGCCTGCAGGTTCGGCAGCCCGAAGGTCGACTGCCCGTCGCCGCCGAAACTCGTGCCGAGCAGCGAGAACAGTGCGGTGTTCTGCAATATAGGCATGAGCTGGCCGTTGCACATCGCCCAGCCCTGCGGGGCGAAGTTGAACCCGACCGCGCGGACCTCTCCGACGAAAGGGTCCATCGACTGCTCCTCAGTTCCGGCTCGGGAAGATGCCGGTGATCGCAATACAGAAGTTGATCACCAGGTAGGGCGGCATGTTGTTGTACGCCTGGTTGCTGCCGGCGTCCGAGACCGCCGAGGCCGCCATCGTGGTGTCCCGCGAGCTTCCGTAGGCCGGCTGGGCGGCGTTGGCCCAGAGCGCGTTCGTCGGGTCCGAGGTCGATGCGGCGCCGCGGGCGGAGAGGGCGTGGGTGTGCGCCGGCATCTCGTCCTGGGTGAGCACATGCGTCGCCTCGCCGCCGACCTGACCCTGGGTGACGTTGTCGCCGTTGTAGTCGCCCAGGTGCATCGGGGCTCGGCCGCGCAGATCGGGCAGCCGGAATGTCGCCTGCCCGTCACCGCCGTACGTCGTGCCGAGCAGCGAGAAGAGCGCTTGATTCTGGTTGATCCGCAGCGTCGCGCCGTCGCAGCTCATCCACCCCCTGGGTGGGGAGGAGAAGCCGCCGACGAAGGAGAACATGCGGATCTCGCCGATGAATGGGGAGGTCATGCCCGCCTCAACCTGCGCTCGGGAAGACGCCAGTGCTGGCGATGATGAAGGTGAGGGCGACGAACGGCGGCCGGTTCTCGAACGGGGCGTTGTTGTTGCCGGCCAGCGCAATGGCGCTCACATCCATCACGACGTCCGGGCTGGCGGTCGTGAACGGGGCGTCGCCGTAGCCGGCGAACACGTGGCCGGCCGGAGAGGTCGAGGTGGCGATGTTCGACGCTCCGACCCGGTGCGTGTGCGAGGGCAGCTGCGCCGTCGTGAGCGAGACCGACTCGGCGCCGCCGACCTCGCCGACCTGGCCGCCGACTGCTACGTGGAACGGGATGCGCCCGCGCAGGTCCGGCAGGTTGAAGGTGTTGACCCCGTCACCGCCGTACGTCGTCCCGATCAGGGTGTACAACGTGTCGTACTCGGCGATCGCCAGGGTCCGCCCGTCGCAGAATTCCCAGCCCTGCGGCGCGAAGTTGCCGCCGAACATGCGGATCTCGCCGATGTACCGATCGGTCACGATCAGCCCCTTTCCCGGGTCGGGCTGCGGTGCATTTCGAGGTAGCCCGCGGTGGCGGCGGTAACGGCGAAACCGAGCCGCTCGTACAGGCGACGCGCGCCGCCGTTATCCGGCCACACGCTCAGCCGCGTCGAGCGCCGTTCGCGATCGGCCTCAGCGATCACCTCGGCCAATGCGGCCGAGGCGATACCGCGGCCGCGGTGCGCGTTTTGCACGACCACGTCGACGATGCGTACGTCGATCGCCGAGGTCTCCACGATCAGTCGGCCCACGTCCACGCCGTCGGCAACGAGGAGGTCGTGCCGCGCCAGCGGAAAGGCCTCGTCGTAGTGCCGGCGCTGGGCCCGGAACTGCATGTCCACCAATGTGTCGCGCACGTCGGCCGGAAGGATCATCAGGTCTTCCCGCGACTCGGCGAACAGCGCGCGCAGGAAGGGCGTGTCGGCGAAGGTGACGGCCCGGCGGGTAACGACGGAGCAGGGGGCGAACACCATCACATTGACCGACTGACCAGGGCCTGCATCGACTGGCCGGCTCCCAGCCGGGACACGAGTAGCAAATGCGTGTGGACGCCCTTGCGCTTGAGCGTGTAGATCGCCTCGGGCGGCGGTGTCTTACCCGCCGCGATGAAGATCAGATTGAAGCACTGTTCCCGGCGCTTGGCCGACGTGCCGGCCACATCACGGATGTTCGCGAGCTTCAGCCGGTAGGTGCGCTTACCGTGGGTTGCCGTGAACGTCTTTCCGACAGAGCGCGCGTAATGCGCACGGGCCGGCAGCAGAACCTTTGGCTTTGCCGCGGATTTCACCGCCGCGGCCGTCGTTGACCCCGGCTGCGCGCCGATCACGAACAGTCCCACCGCGGCGGCGCCGGCACGCAGAACGGCTCGGCGCGAGACGTCGCTCATGGTGGTTCCTTCAGACGATCGACAGCTTGATCAAACCAGGTCGCGCAACTAAAGCACACA
>JAOPVG010000364.1 GCA_025966255.1 Jatrophihabitans sp. | reverse complement strand
CCGAGGGCGATGCCCCCGGACTTGCGAGGCTACCGTCTGCCGGGTCCACTCGCGCGCCGCACGTCAGCGGCTCCGGTGCGATGCAGAGCGCCAATGCACGATGCCGTCGCGCCGGGGAGTACGTGGCCGCGGGCAGCGTCGTCAAATAAGGACAACGACGGCGGCCGGACCACCTCGCCGGCCGGCCCGGCGGACCCGAACACCCGGAATCACTGGGTTCGGTATTGGTGGGCCCCGTCGGGCTCGAACCGACGACCTACGGATTAAAAGTCCGCTGCTCTGCCAACTGAGCTAGAGGCCCCGAGGGCGATGCTCCCGGACTTGCGAGGCTACCGTCTGCCGGGTCCACTCGCGCGCCGCACGTGGTCAGCGGCTCCGGCGCGATGCAGAGCGCCAATGCACGATGCCGTCGCGGCGGGAGTACGTGGCCGCGGGCAGCGTCGTCAAATGAGGACCCAACGACGGCGGCCGGACCACCTCGTCGGCGGGGCCGTTCGGCGCGTCCTGCAGGTACGCCCTCCCCGTCGTCTGCACATGGAGCATCCTGACCGATGTCGTTGATGCGACATTGCGTTGCATGGACGTCGAGCGCCCGACACGTTCACGAAACGCGACAGTGTGAGCGTGTGCCACATGGGAACGGCAACCACTCAATCCTGTGTCCGCACGCTGCCCGTCGGTGATCCCGTCGAGCCTTCACGCAGCGCAACCGAAGACCTCATCGAGCTCGCCCGTCGACCGTGGACGCTCCGTGTCGGTCACCAGCCGATGATCGTGCGGCCGAGCAGCGTTCGCGACCTTGTAGCGGTTGCGCAGATGCATCGCCGCTGCTCAGCTCGCTCACTGCTCGATCGGTACCGGCGCGGCGGACATCCGCCGACCAGTGCCGCGCTCGACCGCGCACTGCGCAATCCGCTGAGCTTCGTGATTGTCACGACCGACGCATCGGTGGTGGCAACCGGGTCGATCAGTCGCGATCCCACCCACAGCCACCTGTGCGCGGAAGCCGGACTGCTCGTCGAGGACGGATGGCAGCAACGCGGGATCGGCGGCGAGTTCATGTCGCACCTCGCGGGCGCCGCGCAGGTGGCCGGCTACAACGAATTGATCGCCTATCCGGCCACGGCCGTCGCGGCGGCCCAGCGGTTGATGGTCGAGGTGGGACGCACGCGCATGGTGCCCGACGTCCACGCGCACCTGCACACCTATCTCCCCGAGACCGCGACGCTCGGTCTCGGGTCGGTCAGGCAGCGGCTGGCCGGCTGAGCCGGTTGCATCGGCGGCGTCGGTTGCATCGGTTCAGCGGCTGAGCCGACCGGCTCAGCCCTGCTTGTTGCCGAGCGCGACGAGGACGCCGGCGAGCGCGAAGTACTTGTTGCTGCCCAGGTCGGCAATCGTCTTGATGCCCAGGGCGTCGGCCAGTTGCGCGTCGTGCTTCTCGGTCAGCCCAGCCAGGGCGGACGGCGGCGCGGCCAGGATCTCTTCGAGTGTCTTGTCCTCCCAGGCCTTGTCGAGGCCCTTGGAAAGATTCACGGACACTGCCATGTAGTCCTCCTGCGATGATTGCCGTGCGACGCCGCGGTCGCGGGCCGCGTCGTCAGTGTGCTCGCGTCGTCCTGAGTCCAAACCGCTCAGGTCGGCGCGACCGCCGTCCATGGCACGGTCAGCTCGCCGTGCCGGGCGCGGGACGGGTCGATCGGCCAGGCCGCCTCCCTCAGCTTGGTGCACGCTGCCGTCCACCTCTGCCGCGGCCCGAAGGCCGACATCGGCGCCGCAGCGTCCCACGCCGAGTCGAACGCACGCAGCAACGCGTGGATCCGCTCGCCCGGCACGTTGCGGTGGATGAGGGCCTTGGGCAGACGCTCGGCGAGATCACTGGGCCGCTCGATCGTGTCGACGCGGCAGGCGAAGGTCAGCGTGCGCGGACCGGTGGCGTCGAGCAGCACCCAGCACGCGCGTCGCCCGATCTCGTCACACGTGCCTTCGACGATCACGCCGCCGGGTGCCAGCGCCGCGCGCAGCGTCGTCCAGGCCTGCATTGCGGCGGCTTCGTCGTACTGGCGCAAGACGTTGGCGGCGCGGACGATCGCGGGGCGCTGCCCGGCCAGCTCGAAGCCGCCCCGCGCGAAGGTCAGTCGGGGCGGATCGGCGGTGCATGCGGCCGCGGCCACGCGGGCTGGATCGATCTCGAGGCCGAGAACGCGTACGTCCGGGCGCACTCGGATGAGACGGTCGGACAGCTCGATCGCGGTCACCGGAGTGGCGCCGAAACCGAGATCGATCACCAACGGGTCGGCCGCCGTGCGCAGGACGGCGGACAGCGTCGCGGTGATCCAGTTGTCCATGCGGCGCAGCCGATTCGGGTTGGTGGTGCCGCGCGTCGGCAGGCCCAGCGCGCGGGCGCGGCCGGCGGCGAGGCGGGCATTCGCCCGTTGCGGCGGCTGCGGATCGTCCACGACCAAGACGGTAGCGTCGTTGATCGTGTCCGACGTGCTTGCGAACCTGACGACGCTGCGTCTGGGCGGTCCGGCGCAGCGCGTCGTGGCGGCCGAGACGACTGAGGCGTTGGTGGATCTTGTCCGGACCGCGGACGCCGCGGGTGAGCCCGTGCTCATCGTCGGCGGCGGCAGCAATCTCGTGGTCGCGGACGACGGCTGGCCAGGGCTCGTCGTGCTCGTTCGCACGAGTGACATCTGGGCCGCAACCGACGATCACGCCTCCGTCACGGTCGATGCCGGGGTCCCGTGGGACGAGCTCGTCGCCCTCTCCGTCGCCGAACAATGGTCCGGGCTGGCGGCGATGTCGGGCATCCCGGGCCTGACCGGCGCCACGCCGGTGCAGAACGTCGGCGCGTACGGCAGCGAGGTGGCCGACGTGATCGCCGGCCTCACCGTGTTCGACCGGAGGTCGGGCGCGGTCGAGCACTGGGATCCGGCGCGCTGCGGTTTCGGATTCCGCACGAGCGCGTTCAAGCACACCGATCGGTACGTCGTCCTGGACGTCACCTTCGGCCTGCACAGCTCGCCGGGCGCCCCGCCGGTGCGGTATCTAGAACTCGCCAAACGGCTCGGCATCGAGCCGAGTGAGAGCGCGCCGTCCGAGCGAGTGCGCGAGGTCGTCCTCGAGCTGCGGGCGAGCAAGGGCATGGTGCTCGATCCAGCCGACCACGACACCTGGAGCGTCGGCTCGTTCTTCGTCAATCCGTTCGTCGCGCCCGACCAGGTGCCCGCCGGGTGCCCGAACTGGGCCGTGGACGGTCAGATCAAGCTGTCCGCCGCCTGGCTGATCGAGAACGCCGGATTCAGCAAGGGCTTCGGCCTCGAGCGCGGCGGCGGCCGCGTCGCCGTCTCCACCAAACACACCCTCGCGCTGACGAACCGGGGCGAGGCAACGACGGCCGAGCTGCTGGACCTCGCGCGGGTGATCCGCGCCGGTGTCGAGGCCCGCTTCGGCATCCGGCTGCGCCCCGAGGCGCACCTCGTCGGCGTGGCCTTCTAACGGTGCCGGTTCGGCCGCCGTCGGCCGACGCGAGCGGCCGGCCCAGTTGACCCTCGCCCGGCTCGCCGCGCAACTGCTCGACAACTGATGCCGCAGGTGGTCGGACCGGGTTAGATGTGCCCATGTCACTGCCGCCGCCGCCGCACCAGCCGGGCTATCCGCCGCCGCCCGGGCCGTACGGCCAGCAGCCGTACGGCCCGCCGATCCCCAGTGGTCTGCCGCTGTACCCGAGCGAGCCGTACTACCCGGGGGTGCCGACCTTCCCGCCGGGCGCCGTCTACCCGTCGGCCCCGCGCGGTTACGGCTACCCGCAGCCGGCGGCTGCGCGGATGTCGCAGCCGCTCACCGGCTGGCTGCTTCTCGGGACGGCGGTGCTGGTAATCATCGG
>JAOPVG010000323.1 GCA_025966255.1 Jatrophihabitans sp. | reverse complement strand
ACCCCGACCAGATTCTCGGCCTGCGGCTGATCTACGCGCCGATCGAGGACCTGCTGTTCGGGTTCGCGCTCGTCACCGCAACGCTCACGCTGTGGGTGTGGGCCGGTCGCCGCGCGAACGCCCCACGTCGGTCAACCACGCGGCCATCTCCCGGTCGCGAGAGCCAGTGACCGCCGGCGCGATCGGTCATGGACGCCGGGCTGCCAACGCGCCCCGGAGACCGCTGAGGCCGACCGCGGCCCGGCGTCGGTTGCCGACATGCAACCGGCCGTGGAAGACGTCGTAGTCGGCCCGCTCGATCTCGTCGAGGATCTCGGCGTAGAGCGTGAAGGCGGTGCGCAGGCAGTCGCGCGACGTGGCGTGGACGAGCTCGATGCCGGGGGCCGCCTTCGCGTAGAGCTGCCGGGCCCGCTCGATCTCCCAGGCCAGCAGATTGCGGATCGGCTCGTCGACCTGCCCGCGGCGCAATCGGTCCTCGTCGACGCCGAACATGTCCAGCGATTCCTGCGGCAGGTAGACCCGGCCGCGGCGCAGATCCTCGGCGACGTCGCGGATGAAGTTCGTCAGCTGAAAGGCGGTGCCGAGCGCGATTGCGTGCGATTCCAGCACGTCCCACCGGACCGCGTTGTCGCGGCGGCCCAGGATGGGCAGCATCTGCAGACCGATGACCGCCGCCGACCCCCACATGTACTTGGCCAGGTCGTCGTAGGTCGCGTAGGAGGTCACGGTGAGGTCCATCCGCATCGACTCGAGGAAGTCGGCGAAGTAGCCCGGTGGGATCGACCAACGCTCGATCGTGTCGATGACGGCCCGGCTCACCGGGTCACTCGTGGCGCCCCAGTCGAGGTCGGCGAGGAAATCAGCGCTCCAGTCGGTGAGCCGGGCGGCGCGCTGCTCGGCCGACATCGCGGGCGAGAGGTCGTCGACGATGTCGTCGACCTGCCGGGCGAAGCCGTACAGCGCATGGACGAACGGACGTTTGCCCGGCGGTAGCAACACCGTGGCCAGGAAGTAGGTCTTGCCATGCTCGGCGTTGATCGCGCGGCAGCGGGCATAGCTCGCCCGCAGCGCCGCACCGGTGATACCGGCCGCATCCAATTCCCGCTTGGTGCCGACCGCGCGAGCGCTCATCGTTGCCGCCGCGGGCCGGTGATGCGCTCGGCCGCCAGCCGTCCCGACACGAGCACCATCGGCACCCCGACCCCGGGCTGGGTGTTCGAGCCGCAGAAGACGAGGTTGTCGATGTGCCGGTCGAGGGTCGGGGCCCGGAACGGACCGGTCTGGGTGAACGTGTGCGCCGCAGCGAAGGGCGCGCCCTTGGCGAGTCCCTGGGCCCGCCAATCGGCCGGGGTGACGAGGTACTCGGTCTCGATGCCGTCACCGAAACCGCGGTAGCCCCGCTTCTCCAGCGTCGCGACCATGTGATCGCGGTACGCGCCTCGCCGCCGCACCCAGTCGACGTTGCCGGTCAGGTTCGGTGCGGGGAAGAGCACGTAGTGGGTCTGCCGACCGACTGGCGCGAGTGACGGATCGGTGCGGGTGGGCGTGGTCAGCAGGAACGACGGGTCGCTCATCACCTGGCCGCGGCTGATGATCTCCTCGAACGTCGAGTCCCACGCGGCGCCGAAGTTGATGGTGTGGTGGGAGGCATCGGGATACTCCGCGCTGGAACCGGCGTGCAACACCACCGCCGACGGTGAGTAGCGCAGCCGGTGCAGGCGTCGCGGCGCCGAGCCGGGCGGGAGCAGTTCGCCGTAGGCCGTGGGCAGGTCGGCGTTGACGACCACGACGTCGGCCGGGATGCGTTCGCCGTCGGTCGTGATCACGCCACAGGCCCGCCCACTCGACACGTCCACCTTGGCGACGGTCGTGCGGTAACGGAACGTCACGCCGTGCGCGTTCGCGGCCGCGGCCATCGCGCGGGGCACGGCGTGCATGCCGCCCTCGGGGAAGTACACGCCCTGCACCGAGTCCATGTACGTGATCACCGCGTAGATGGCGAGGGCTTGGGCCGGGGCCAGGCCCGCGTACATCGCCTGGAAGGAGAACAGCCGTTGCAGCCGCTCGTCGTCGAGGTAGCGCGCAACCTTGCGGCCGAGCCGGCCGAACCCGCCCATTGCGACCAGCCGGGCCAGCGGCACGCCGAGCATCTGGACCGGGGAGTCGAGGTTGCGGTCGATGAAGTGCGGCATCTCGATGCGGTACAGCTCGCGCAGGAACGCGACGTAGCGCCGGTAGCCGTCGGCGTCCTTGCGCCCACAGGTGTTCGCGATCTCGTCGGCCATGTCGTCGACCTCGGCGCGGACGTCGATCGTCGTGCCGTCGGCGAAGCGCGCGCGGTAGGCCGGATCGAGCCGGAGCAGGGTGAGCCACGCGCTGAGTTCCTCGCCGACGGCCGCAAACGACTGGGCGAGCAGATCAGGCATCGTCAGTACGGTCGGCCCGGTGTCGAAGCGGTAGCCGTGGCTCTGGACCAGTCCGCACCGTCCGCCGGGAACGGCTTCCCGCTCGACGACGGTGACGTGCCGGCCCGCGCCGGCAAGATGCAGGGCCGCGGACAGCCCCCCGAGTCCGGCGCCCACGATGACGACGGTGTCGCTGGATCCGGAGACGGTGCGCATCAGCGCCGACGCTACTTGCCGTCGCCGCCCCGCAGCGCCAGGGGACGAGCGACGGTGACCGCCCCGTCAGCCAAGACGCAGGTACAGATCCCTCAGCAGCGCCACCTCCGCCCCGTGATGAGCGAGCTCGTCCTGCGCGTGGACCACGAGGGCGGCCCACGAGTCGTCGGCGTAGGGCCCCCACGCCGGCCCGAGCGGCTGCCGGACGCCGTCCTCACCCAGGGCCGTCACCCGATCTCGAAACGTCGCGACGGCGAGGTCCAGCGCCTCGAGGGCGGGCGCGACCTGGCCGTACCACTCGCGGCCCTGAACCCGCAACGGCCAACTGCCCAGCGACCGCGACGCGTAGGTGGCCAGGCAGTCGGACGCGATGTGCCACAGCCGCCAGGCGATGGTGGGCACGGGTGCGGGTTCCGGAGCCCTTTCGTGGGCGTCGACCAACCACCGGTCGCCGTCGGGCCGGACCGTCCAGACATCGGTGACCGGTTCCCAGAGGTACTCGCGGGTGGTCAGGCCGGCCAGCCGTTCGCGGAGCCGGGTGGTGGCGTCGTCGACACCGGTGAACAGCAGCGGGATCAGGTCGGTTGCCATGCGGAAACGGTAGAGGCAGATCCCGACATTTCAGCTCGGCCGACGCCCCCACGTGGAAATCATCGGAGCGGTGGCCAGATCAAGGGTGCCCGTGGCCACGTTGGTCAGGTGCTCGTCGAGTTCGGCCTGGGTGGCCAATCCCGCCGTGACGAGTCCGTCGCGGATGTGGGCGATCGTCGCCGCCTCCAGGGCGGCACACGCCGGCGAGGTGATCGGGAAGTACGCGTCGGCCTGGACGTCTTGGAGTCCCGCCGCTCGCAGCAACCGGGGGAGCGTCCGCCCGAACGCGAGATCGGCGCCGCGCGCGGCCATCAGCTCGCGGAACCCGGACCGCAGCCGGTTCGCCAGGACCTCCGCCGGCCCGGTTTCGTCCGGACACAGCCTGGGCTGCAGCGCCGGGTCGGCGTCCTCGAGCAGCAGCCACCCGCCGGGGCGGAGCACGGACATCATCGCCTCGAGCGCCGCTGCGCGATGCGGCACGTGCACCAGGACGAGCCGGGCATGGATCAGGTCGAACGGTCCGTTCGGCGGCGCCTCCGCACCCACGTCGTGGCGGCGCACCTCGTAGCCGGCGCCGTCGGGCAGCCACGACGTGTCGATGTCAGTGGCCAGCACCTCGCCGGTCGGGCCGACCCGTTCGGCGAGCGCGTCCGGCACCGACGGCCCGCCCGCGCCGACCTCCCAACAACGCCAGCCGGAGGTGATGCCGAGGGCGTCGACATGCCGCAGCGTCACCGGGTCGAACAACTGCGCCAGCGCGGTGAACCGATCACCGGCCGCGGCGACGCGGTTGTCCAACAGGTAACCCTCGTCGGTCATGGCACTCAGGTCCGGCGACGCGTCGCGGCGCCGACGAGATCGCCGAGGGCCGTCCGTGACTCGAGGCTGATCGCATCGGTGTCGAGGGCCGCAAGAGCCTGCGCGGCGCGATCGGTGATCCGGTGCTCCACCTGCTCCAGCGCGCCGGTGGCGACGATGACGTCCCGCAGCACGGTGATCTGATCGGAGTCGAGCGAGCGGTTGCCGAGGTCGCGGCGCAGGAGCTTGGCTTGATCGGGATCGGCGTTGCGCATCGCCAGTGCGGTGAGCAAGGTCTGCTTGCCCTCTCGCAGGTCGTCACCGGCCGGCTTGCCGGTGACGTCCGGATCACCCAACACACCGAGCACGTCGTCGCGCAGTTGGAACGCCTCACCCAGCGGCAGTCCGTACGCACTGAGCGTCCACAGTGCCTCCGGCCCGGCGCCGCCGATCGCCGCACCGAGATGCAGCGGGACCTCGATGGTGTACTTGCTGGTCTTGAATTCGATCACCCGCAGCGCCTCGTCGGCCGAGAACTCCGCCCGGGCCTGCACGAGCACGTCGAGGTATTGCCCGGCCATCACAAGCTGACGCATGTCGTCGTAGACGCGACGGGCCGACCCGGCCCAGGACGGCACGATCGCCGCGGCGGCGAACATCTCGTCGGCCCACGACAGCAACAGATCACCCAGCAGGATCGCCGCGGCCGTCCCGAACACCTCGGCGTCGCCCGTCCACCCCGAGTCGCGATGCAGTCCGGCGAACGCGGCGTGGGCAGCGGGCCGGCCGCGCCGGGTGGCTGAGGCGTCCATCACATCGTCGTGGACGAGCGCGCAGCCGTGCAGCAGTTCGAGGCTGGCGGCCGCGGTGACCAGCCCGCGATCGTCGGCGTCGCGGTCCTGCACCGCCCGCCACCCCCAGTACGCGAAGCGCGGTCGCAGCCGCTTGCCGCCGTCGAGCACGAAAGCGCGCGCCGCCTGGGTAAGCGGCCCGAGGTCGCCACCGAAGACCGCGAACGACTCGGCCCGCCCGTCGAGGAAGGCGGCCAGCTCGGCATCGACACGCTCGACGAGTCCGGGCGAGTCTGCCGTCACGCGCCCGGACATTACGCTGAACGGCATGACGCGAACGGTGCGGGACTGTCTGGCTGAGGCGGGGCCCACGTTTTCCTTCGAGTTCTTCCCGCCCAAGACGCTCGACGAGGACGGCCAACTGTGGCAGACGATCCGCGAGCTCGAACCACTACGTCCCTCGTTCGTGTCCGTCACCTACGGCGCCGGGGGATCCACCCGCGCCCGCACGATTGAGATCACCGAGCAGATCGAGTCCGACACCACGCTGATGCCGGTGGCTCACCTGACGGCGGTCGGTCACTCGGTGGCCGAGTTGCGGGCCATCGCGGGTCATCTGGCCAGCGCGGGTGTCACCAACGTCCTGGCCTTGCGCGGCGATCCGCCCGGCGACCCGAACGGTGAATGGGTCAAGCACGACGAGGGCGTCGAATACGCCTCGGATCTCGTGCGGTTGATGCGCGCCCACGGCGACTTCTGCGTGGGCGTGGCGGCGTTCCCGTACGGACACCCGCGCTCGGTCTCGTTGGAAGACGACACCGCGCAGTTCATCGCCAAGTGCGAAGCGGGCGCCGAATACGCGATCACCCAGATGTTCTTCGTCGTCGATGACTACCTGCGCCTGCGTGACCGCGTCACCGCGGCCGGCGGCGAGGTGCCGATCATCGCCGGCCTGATGCCGGTGACGAACATGGGCATCATCCGCCGCTCGGAGCAGTTCTCGGGCGCACCGTTCCCGGCCAAGCTCGGCGCGCGCTTCGCGGCCGTCGCGCACGACCCGAAGTCGGTGCGGGCGATGGGCATCTATGAAACGTCCAAGCTGGCCGAGCGGCTGCTCGAAGAGGGCGTGCCGGGCATCCACTTCTACACGCTGAACCGCTCGAAGGCGACGCGCGAGGTCTGGGCCAACCTGGCCCTCGGCGCCCGCCTCTGACGCCCGATCCGTCGGACGCGGCACACCCTCCGACGCGCGACCGGTCGCATCAGGACGCGACGGCGACTCCGCGGATCGTGGCCCGCACGGTCGGGAACGCCCGGGGCATCCGGGCGTGCTTCAGGCTCTGCACCGACAGCGGCGACTCGGCCAGTAGCTGCTCCAGCCGGCGGTTCGGATGGCAGCCGGCCGCGATATAGGTGTGCGGCAGTTCGACGACGTCCTGCACCGTCGCGAGCAGGCGGCTGCCGGTGGCCCGGACGTGCTCGAAGAACAGGTACCGCCCGCCCGGCTTCAGCACTCGGGCGATCTCGCGCAGCGCGGCCGGCGGATCAGGGATGGTGCAGTGCACGAACGCGGCGGTGACCGTGTC
>JAOPVG010000320.1 GCA_025966255.1 Jatrophihabitans sp. | reverse complement strand
TCGGGCGCCGCGGTCGGGCCCACTCGGTTGACGTGCTCGAGCTGGATGCGGGTCTCGCCGTTGAAGACGCCGTTGATCGTGAATCGGATCGCGGCGACCTGGCCGGGTTCGATCGTTCCCTTCGCCGACTTGATCGGTTCGTCAGTGACCCACTTGTCCCACGTAGTCGTGATCTCGTCAAGTTCGATGCCGACCGCGTGCGCCATCATGGGCACGGTGGCACCCCACGACATGATGAGGATGTCGGGCCATTCGAGCAGCGGCTTGAAGTCGGGCTCGCGGCCGATGCCCATCTCGTTCTCGTAGTCGCCCTCGTAGTTGGCGTAGTCGAGGATTTCGAGCGCGCGCACCAGCTTCACCTCGCCGCACAAACCCATCAGGGTCATCGGAATCAGGTCATTCGCGAACCCGGGGTCGATGCCGGTCGTGAAGCAGGACGAGCCGCCCGCCTCGCACGCCTCGGTGATGGGATCAATCCATACCGCGGGGTTCTGCTTCATGCCCGGCCATACCCACGGCGTCATGGCCGTCGAACACACGTCGATACCCGCCCGGAGAAACGCGGACATGATGCGGATGTTGTCGTCGGCCTTGGCGGCGGTCGGACCGTAGTGCACGAGGGCGTCCGGGCGCAGGGCGATTAAGGCGTCCACGTCGTCGGTCGCGATGACACCCGTCGTGCCGATGCCACAGATCTCGCCGACGTCCTTGCCGACCTTGTCGGGGTTGGAGACACCGACGCCGACCAGCTCGAACTCGGGGTGCTTCACCAGCTCTTCGATGACGAGCTTGCCGACGAACCCGGTTCCCCAGATCACGATGCGCTTCATCGGCTCATCTCGCCCGAGTTGACGAGCAGGTGCTGCCCGGTCACCGCTTTGGCGAGGTCGGATACGAAGAACGCGGCGACGTCGGCCACTTCGCCGTCCTCGGTCATGCGTCGCAGCGGGAACTTGCCGACGATGCCCTGCAGCGCTTCGTCCTCGGAGATCTTCTTGTGTGCCGCGGTGCCCTTGACGAACATTTCGACCGGAGGTCCCCACATCCAGGATGGGATGACCATGTTGAACCGGATGTTGTCCGGGCCGAGCTCGTCGACGAGGTAGTACATCGTCGTCAGCAAGGCGTTCTTGGTCGCGGCGTACCCGGCCTGCGGTAGTGATGGCTTGAACATCGACTGCGAGCCGATGAACACCACGCCGCCGCCACCCGCGGTCTTGAGGGCGTGGGCCGCGGGACGGAGCAAGGTCAGTGCACCGAGGACGTTCGTGTCGAACGCGGTGCGCCAGTGCTCGAAGTTGGTGTCGTACAACCCGCCCCACACGTTCTCGTAGGCCGCGACCTGGATGACGCCGTTCAGCTCGCCGAAGCGTTCCAGGGCGGCGGCCACGAGCGCCTCGCAGGCGTCCGGGTCGGTGATGTCGGTCGCGCGATACGCAATGCGCTCCCCGCTCGGGTCAAGGTCGCCGGCGAGGGCAGCGAGCTTCTCCTCCGAGCGGGCGGCGATGACGACGTTCGCGCCGAGACGCAGTGCGCTGGCCGCGCATTCACTTCCGAGTCCGGCGCCGACGCCGGTGACGAGCACGGTTTTGCCTTCGAGCAGCACTGGATCGTTCCTTCCTCGCGGATTTCGAATAGTAGAACACGTTCTACTGTCTGCGTCAGCTGTGAAATGGCACGAGCTGGCCGGCCCGAACGCCGCGGGTGAGGGCGGTCCCCGCAGCCGCCGATGGATCTACCGCCCGATGGGTCCACCATGTAGCAAGTCCGCTATTCAGAAGGGCAGCCAAATGACGACCATCCCCGAATCACATCGCGATCTGCTCGATGCCCAGGTGGCCACGCTCGCCACCATCGGTGGCGACGGCTACCCGCAACAGTCCGTGCTGTGGTTCCTGGCCGAGGACGATGTCGTCAAAGTGTCCCTCAACAGCGCGCGCCAGAAGGTGAAGAACCTCGAACGGAACCCGTCCTGCAGCCTGCTGATACTCGATCCGGCCAACCCGAACCGCTATCTCGAGATTCGGGGCGACGCCGAGATTGCAGCTGATCCAAGTTACGTGTTCGCCAATCGGGTCGGTGCGAAATATGGCGTCGACCTGCGATCCATGGACCAAGCCGGCGAGACTCGGGTGGTCGTCACCCTTCGACCCAGAAGAGTCCGTACCTGGGGCTGACGTCCCTGGTCTGAGCATTCCGCGGTGGTCGTGAAGTGGCCGGCACGCCGAGACTAGATCGACGGATCCGCAGTGGGCCCAGCCGCCGAACACTCTCGGGCTGTGCCGGCGATGAGGTACCAGACGTCGTCCTCGTCGCCGAGCCCCTACGGATCGACGAGGCTTTGCGGACGACATCGCCGCGGCAGTTCCAACCAACGGCGAAGTGGGCAAGGTTTCCTGTGAGCCGCACAATCAGCGATCCCAAGGAGCCAACCCGTGTCCGACATGAAGACGAACATCGCCGCCCAGGAAGCATTCGGCGGGGCCGTGAACAGCGGTATGCGGGAGAAATTCGACGACCTGGTTGCGGCCGAATCCGTCGTTCACGACCCCGCGCCGCTCGTAGAAGCATGAACAAGTGGCGCGGGCTGGCGGCCGGACTTGCGGCCGGCGCCGCCGGGACGACCGCCCTCAACGCCGTGACCTATCTGGACATGGCCGCGCGCGGACGCCCCACCAGCAGCACCCCCGAGGACACCGTCGAGAAGCTGGCGGCCAAGGTCGGCGTCGTGATACCCGGCGACGAAGGCACCCGCAAGAACCGACTCACCGGCATCGGTGCATTGCTGGGACTCGTGGCCGGTAGCGCTGTCGGCGGCGCGCTCGGTCTGGCGAGAGCGTTCGGTTTCCGGCCGAAACCGCTGGTGGCCGGTGTCCTCACCGGCGTCGGAGCGATGGCCGGCACGAACGCCCCCATGGCGGCACTGGGGGTGACCGATCTGCGCACCTGGTCGGCGACGGACTGGCTCAGTGATGCCGTGCCGCATCTGGCCTACGGGTTGGTCACGGCTGCCGTTGTCCAAGGCCTCGATCGCGACTGAGAGCAGTGTGGTGGTTCAGGTCAGCTGAGCCGGCGAATCCGGCGGTCGGACGGCTCACCGGGCAGCAGATTCGGCTCGACGTGCACGCGGCACTCCGGCATCAGCGACATCGATGCGCGGATGCCGAGCCGCGTCGCGTCGCGGCAGCCGACTCGCGGATCTCTACGCCAGGGGACGGTGGCCGCCGATGTCGGCGGTCGCGTCCTGCAGTGAGCGAAGACCCTGGCGGGCAACGACGCCGGGGTGCCGCCTGCGGCTGGGTCGGGTGAGTGGTGTCGCGAGCATCCGCCTGCATTGCGCCCGCACCAATTCACACGCTCCGGCAGCGATGAGAGCGAAACCCGCGACAAGAAGCACGACAGTCATGTTGATCCGATACCCCGAGCGAAATCCGGCCTAACCCGGTTACGAGCTGAGTAACGAGATAGCTGCTCGCAACGCTCTACCCATCGGATCGGTCGCCGACGGCTCCGCCGAACTGACTCTCAGGTGCTGCGTTTGACGAGCGCGACGAGGTAGCGGCAGCTCGTCCGGGTCGAGTTGCGGAACGTGCACGCGGCCGGCGGGCCGAGCTGGAGGCAGTCGCCGCCGCGTAACTCGTGCACGGTGTCGCCTTCGCGGAACTGCAGCCGTCCCCGCAGCATCCAGATCTGTTGATGGATGAAGGCATAGGTGTCGGCCGGGTAGGAGACCTCCGCCCCGGCCGGCAGTTCGACCTCGACGAGTTCGAGCTGTCCCCCGCTGGCCGGCGACACCGCGCGGCGCCGGTAGCCGGTGTCGGGATCAGTCCACGTGGGTTGGTCGGCGGCGCGCACGAGTCGTTGATCGTCGCTCTCGGCGCGGGCCACCAGCTCGGACAGCGTCAGGCCCAACGCGCCGGACAGCCGACCGAGTAGCACCGCGGTGGGCTGGGCGTCGCCGCGCTCGATCTTGCCGATCATGGCTCGCGAGACGCCGGACCGTTCGGCGAGCGCGCTGACGGACAGGTCGCGCGCGGTCCGGGTCGCGTGCAGGGTCGCAGCGATGGACGCGGACAGCGGATCACCCATGGCTGTCACTATAGGGCCGCCGATTCGCTACTATCGTGACATGTTTGACGGCGCCCCGACCATCCGTGACGCGGCGGCACGCGACGCCGAGGCGTGCGCGGCGATCTACGCGCCGTACGTCCTCGACACGGCGGTCTCGTTCGAGGTAGAACCGCCGTCGCCGGCTGAGATGGCCGAGCGCATCGCCGCCGCGCAAAGCCGGCACGCGTGGGTCGTGCTGTCGGACGCCGGCCGCGTGGTCGGCTACGCGTACGGCGGTCCGTTCAAGTCGCGGGCGGCATATCGGTGGTCGTGCGAGGTGAGCGTCTATCTGGCGCGCGGCCGGCGCCGTACTGGTGCGGGCCGGGCGCTCTACTCCGCGCTGTTCGACCGCCTCGCCGCACGGGGCTACCGCACCGCCGTCGCCGGCATGACACTGCCGAACGACGCGAGCGTCGGCCTGCACCGAGCGATGGGCTTTGAACCCGTCGGTACCTACCGGCGCATCGGATGGAAGCACGATGCGTGGCACGACGTCGCCTGGATGCAGCACAGCATCGCCAGATCGGACGAACAGCACCCACCAGCGGAACCCCGTTGATCGGCCGGCCAATTGCACGCCCGGATACAGCCCATGCATCCCGCCGGCGTCGGACGTCGACTGCGCCGGCGGCTCGGGCAACGGGCCGGCCTACGTGGAAGGGCCGGTCACGGTAACCGGATCGGACCCGTACCGCCTGGATGCGGACGGCGACGGTATCGGCTGCGAAAGCTGAAGCGCAGCGCAACAAGCTGCCGGCTCATCTGCCGGCCACGCCGTCGATGCTCTCGCGCAGTAGATCCGCATGCCCGTTGTGGCGCGCGTACTCGTTGATCATGTGGATGTAGGTCATCCGCAGCGAAAAAGCGCTCCCACTGACGTCGAAGGTGCCGTCGAATGGCATCTTCGCGACTGCCTTGTCGGCGTGCGCCCACTCCTCCTCCAACCGTGCGACAGCGGCTTGCGCCTCGGCCGGATCGAGGTCGTTGAAGTCGGCGTCCTTGCCCCGCGCCGGGTCGTACATCCCCTCGATGTCCTCGCCGCCGGCCCGTTGCCGGAACCAGA
>JAOPVG010000268.1 GCA_025966255.1 Jatrophihabitans sp. | reverse complement strand
GACTTGACCTTGCCCACGGACACGTCGTTGACCCGCACCGACGACTGCGGCACGAGGTCGAGCACGTCGTCGAAGTAGGCCGTGAGGGTGAACGGGTGGTTCCCGAGGTCGGCCCCGCCCGGCAGGTTCGCGCTGTAAAGCCCCTTGAAGCCGCAGCCACTGAGCCCGAGGGCGCCGGCGGCCAGCAGGGCGACTATCGCTTTGGCGCGCATCAGCCACCCACCGGCTTGCCGAGGCCGCCGTTGAAGAGATCGGTGAGGCCCTTGACGATCTGCTTGAGATCGAGAATCTTCGACAGATCGACCTTGTGCGTCGCCAGGAACTGCGTGCACGCCGTGCCGATGGTCGTAGTGAGCGGTCCGAGGGCATTGCCGAGCAGCCCACTGAACAGGCCTTTCACCGAACTCAGGATGCCGCAGAGCTGACCGGGGTCGGTGAGCGAGGACAGGTTGCCGCGCGTCGCAATCACGCCGATGTTGGGCTGATAGGCGTGCACGATGTTTGCCAGTGCCACCGGCGCGATGGCCAACGTCTCGTTGATGGACGCCTTCTGGTTGACCAGCACCTGGGTGATCTCGCGCAGACCGGAGATGTCGGTGTGGAACTTGCTCGCGTTGTTCTTGACGAAGCTGTTGACCTTGTCGAGCGCCAGGCCGAGCTGATTCAGGGCGGCGCCGAGGTCGGCGCGTTCGCTGGCCAGATCGCCGGCCACCTGGGCGAGCTGCAGGTTGAACTTGCGGACCTCTCCGTCACTGGCGGAGAGCGCGGCGGTGAAGCGGCGCAGATTCGTCACGGTGCCGAACAGATCGGTGCGACCGGCGGACAGCGTCTTCGCGGCCTCGGACAGCTTGGAGATGCTGTTGCCGAGCGCAGCGCCGTTGCCCTTGAGGTTCGCGGAGCCGACCTTGATCAGGTCGGACAACGCACCGTTCTTGTTCGCACCAGATGGCCCGAGCGCCACCGAGAGTTTGTTGAGCGCGGAGTAGATGTCGTCGAGTTCGGCCGGGGCCGCGGTGTGCGCGAGCGGGATCGTCGCCTGGTCCGCCAGCTTCGGGCCGGAACCGGTGTAGGCCGGCGTCAGTTGGATGTAGCGGTCACTGACGAGTGAGTTGGCGACCTCGACCGCCCCGGCATTCGCCGGCAACGAGTACTTGCTGTCGTACTCCATGACGACCGTGACAAAGCCGCCCGTCGGCTTGACGCTCGTGACCGTTCCGACGTTCACGCCGAGGATCTTGACCGGCGTACCGGGGTAGATGCCGACCGCCGCAGAGAACCTAGCGGTGACCTTCTTGTTGTTCGAGCTGTTGAACAGATAGAACGCGCCGACGGCAACGATGGCGACGACCACCACGAGGACGACGATTCGGGAGATGGTCCCGGAGAGTTTTGCCATCATGACCCCCCGAGACTGCCGGCGAGCAGGCCGACCACGCCGGCGCCGTTGAGGTTGTAGATGTAGTTGTCGAACCAGCGCCCGTTGCCGATCACGTTGTTGAAGACCCGGTAGAACGGGCCGAGCAGCGCGAGTCCGCGGTTGAGGCTGTCCTCGTTGTTCTTCAGCAGCGTCAGCAGCGTGTCGAGGTTGTTGAGCAGGGGGCCGAGCGTCTTCTGGTTGTCGTCGACGAGCCCGCTGAGTTGAGCCGACAGGACTTGCGTGTTGATCAGCAGCGAGTGGATCGTGTCGCGTCGCTGATTGAGCTCGTCGAGCAGGAGGTTGCCGTCGCTGAGCAACTTCTGGAGGTCGGCGTCGCGAGCGGCCAGGACGCCGGTGACCTGATTGGCCCGGGACAGCAGCGTGCGCAGCTCGAGGTCACGCGAGGCGATCGTGGTAGACAGCCGGGACAGGCCCTGGACGACCGGTCCGACCGTGCTGGGCGTGCCGCGGAAGTCGTCGGCAAGCACACCGAGCGCCTTCTGCAGCTGCGCGGTGTTGATGTTGTCGACGGTGTTGGTGAGCGCCGTGAACGCGGGATACACGTCGAACGGTGAAGTCGTGCGGTCCTGGGTGATCACGCTGCCGGCGTTCTGACTCTTCGACCCGATGGAGTCGATGGCCAGGTACTTCGCGCCGAGCAGGGTGCGGAGCTTGATGTCCACCGTGCTGCGATCGCCGACGAAGCCGTTCTTGACGGTGAACGTGACCCGGACCTTGTTGTTGTTGACGGAGACCGTCGAGACGTCGCCAACCTTGACGCCGGCGATGCGCACGTCGTCGCCTTCCTTGAGGTTGGCCGACTCGCTGAAGATCGCGGTGTACTCGGTGCCACCGCCGATCAGGGGCAGCTTCGATGCATTGAACGCGGCGAACAGCAACGCGACGATGAACACCAGGCCGATAGCGCCGATCGGGGTCGGGTTACGCGAGGTGAAAGACTTGCCGATGCGCGGCGTCTTGGTGGTCTTGATCGGCTCGGTGTACTTGCCCGCGCTGCCGCCACCTCCGGACCCGGCCGTGGATTCTCTCTCGGTCATTGGTGGCACCTGTTGCTGTCAACGCTGCCGACCGAGAGGCGCTTGATCGGCAGGGTGAATCCGCCGGGTAGCACGACCTGGCCTTCGCTCGCGCACAGATAGAAGTTGAACCACGACCCATAGGAGGCGGTCCGGATCAAACCGGCGAGCGTCGGGGGCAACTGCTGCAGCACGTACTTGGTGGTGGCGCTGTTGCGGTTGAGCGAGGCGATCACTCCGTTCAGTTGCACGACGTCCTTCTTGAGCGGGTCGCGCACCTTGGTCAGCAGCCCGGCGGTCGAGGTGGCGAGGCCGTTGATGCCGTCGATCGCATTGCCGATGGTCTTACGGTCGGCGGCGAGACCGGACACGAAGTTCTTGAGCTGGATGATCAGCTGGGTGAGCTGCTGATCCCGGCTGCCCACCGCGGTCAGGACCTGGGTCAGGTTGGTGACGACGTCGCCGATCACCGCGTCCTTGTCGGCAATCGTGTTGGTGAGATCGGCCAACGTGCCCAGGAGCAGTTGCAGGCTGCCGCCCTCGCCCTGCAGTGTCTTGATGATCTCCAGCGACAACTGGTTCACGGTGCTGGCGTTCAAGCCCTGGACGAGCGGCTGGAAACCGGCGAACAGCACGGTGAGGTCGACGGCCGGTTCGGTCTGCTCCACCGGGATCGTGTCACCGGAGTGCATGATCTGGTTCGAGCCGCCCGGCCCCTGCTCGACGTCGACGTAGCGCTGCCCGACCAGGTTGCGGTACCGCAGCTTGGCCGTGACCGACTTGGGCAGGGTGCGGTTCCTCGCCACGGTGAAGGTCACCTTGGCGATGGCGTTCTTGCCGTCCCGCCGCTCGATTTGGATCGCGTCGACGGTGCCCACCCGGACGCCGGCGATGCGCACGTCGTCGCCGGTGTTCAGGCCCGTGACGTCGGTGAACTCGGCCTTGTAGCTCGTCGTGTCGCCGTAGGCCTGGTTCGAGATCGTCGCGCCGAGGACGTAGGTGAAGAACGCCGTGATCACCAGGAAGATGATCAGCTTGATGAGCGGTGCGAGTAGGCCTCTCACTTGGACACCACCTCGTGCCCGCGCAGGAGCGGCGCGGCCAGCAGTGTCGTCGCCGCCGGCACCTTGTCCGGCGTGGTACCCATCTCGCCCGACACCAGCGTGTTGACGAGTGCGGTCTCCTCGGCGGATCCGATCGCCGTGTAGCCGGCGGCCGACGGGCTTTTGGCGCAGGGATCAGCGGTGAGGGCCGCACCGTCGTTGATGCACCGGTACTTGTCCGGAATCTGGAAGGACCCGTTGACGATGGGTTGCGGATTGTCGGGCAGGCCGAAGCAGTTGGGGCCGTAGTTCTTGATCAGCTTGGGCTGCTCGCCCGGCTTGTACTTTCCCATGTTCGTCGCGTCCAGCGTGATACTCAGGTGGATCTGGTTGTCGTAGATCGCCTTGTTGGCCAGCCCCACGAGCTTGTTGATGCCGCCGAACAGACACGTGAACTCGGGTGAGTACCGCGCGAGCAACGGAAAGATCTTGTTGTTCTGGTCGTTCAGCGTGATCAGGCGTTGCTTGTTCTGATCGAGGAAGCCCTGCAGCACCACTGAGGTGTCGGCACCGGTGGTGAACAGGTTGTCCAGCGCCTGCCGCTTCGCGATGACCGTCTTCGCCGAGGTCTGGAGGTTCTTCAGGCTGTCGAAGATGTCCGGCGCGACCCCGTTGTATTCCACCGCAACCTGGCCCAGTTTCTTCAGGTCGTCGACCAACTGCTTGGTGTGCGGGTTGATGGCCTTGAGGTACTGGTCGAAGTTGACGAGCGTCTGGCCCAGCTTCGCGCCGCGGTTCTTGAGCGCGGTGGCGACAGCAGTCAGCGTCGCGTTCAGGTCGGCCGGGCGGATCGCGGTCAGCAGCGGGTAGAGGTGATCGAGCACCGTCTGCGTCTCGAGCGCGCCCTTCGACAGATCCTGCGGGATCGTGTCACCGGCCGCGATGGTCGCCGACGGGTGATCGGGGAGGATCAACGACACGTACTGCTCGCCGAACAGGGTCTTCGGCAGGATCTGCGCACTCACGTTCTTCGGGATGTCCTGCGCGCGGCTCGGCGTCAGGGCGAGCGTCACGATGGCGTTCTCGCCGTTCGCGCGCACTGCCTTGACCGAGCCCACGATGATGCCGCGTTCCTTGACGTCGGAGTCGATGATCAGCTGGTTGCCGATGTGGTTGGCCTTCAGCGTGACGTCGACGGTGTCGGTGAACGCCTTGTTGTAGATGAGGATCGACAGCGACACGAGGGCGGCGACGAGCGCGATGAACAGCACGCCGAGCAGGCGGCGTTTCGTGACCTCCATCAGCGACTCTTTGGGCATGGCTAACCCGCCAACCGAACGCTGGTGGTGGAACCCCAGATCGCGAAGGACAGGAAGAAGTCGACGACGTTCAGGGCGACGATCGCGAGCCGCACCGCCCGGCCCACCGCGACGCCCACGCCGGCCGGACCGCCAGATGCGGTGTAGCCGAAGTAGCAGTGCGCCAGGATGATCACGATCGCGAAGACGAGGACCTTGAAGAAGGACCAGATGACGTCTTCCGGCGGTAAGAAGAGATGGAAGTAGTGCGAATAGGTGCCGGCGGAGTCGCCGTAGTAGAAGACGACGATCGCGTACGAGGCGAGGTAGGACGACAGCAGGCCGATGATGTACAGCGGGATGACGGCGATGAAGCCGGCGATGATCCGCGTCGTCACCAGGAACGGCAGGCTCGGAACCGCCATTACCTCGAGCGCGTCGATCTCCTCACTGATCCGCATGGCGCCGAGCTGCGCGGTGAAGCCGCATCCGACGGTCGCCGACAGCGCCAGACCGGCGACGATCGGGGCGATCTCGCGGGTGTTGAAGAACGCGGTGATGAAACCGGAGTACGACGCGACCCCGAGCTGGTCGAGCGCGCCGTAGCCCTGCAGGCCGACCTCGGTGCCGGTGAAGAAGCACAGGAAGGCGATGACGCCGACCGTGCCGCCGATGACCGCCAGCGAGCCGCTGCCGAACACGACTTCGGACAGCAGGCGCAGCGTTTCCTTCTTGTAGCGACGGATCGTGCGCGGGGTCCAGGCGATGGCGCGGATGTAGAACGACATCTGCTCGCCGAGGGTGTCGAGGGCACCCAAGGGCGCAGTGACCGCCTTGCGCGCCGTCGCGATGACGTCGGTAGCCACGTCAGGACCCCTTCGCCGGGACGACCTGGAAGTACACGGCCGTGATGACGAAGTTGACGAAGAACAGCAGCAGGAAGGTGATGACGACGGACTGGTTCACCGCGTCGCCGACGCCCTTCGGACCGCCGCCGGCGTTCAGGCCTTTGTAGGCCGCGACGACGCCGGCGATGATGCCGAAAATGAACGCCTTGATCTCGCCGGTGTAGAGGTCCGGCAGCTGCGCCAACGCGGAGAAGCTCGCTAAATAGGCGCCGGGCGTTCCTTGCTGGAGGACGACGTTGAAGAAGTAGCCGCCGGCCACCCCGACGACGCAGACCAGGCCGTTCAGGGCGACGGAGACGAGCACGCAGGCGAGCACGCGCGGAACGACGAGGCGCTGCACCGGCGAGATGCCGAGGACCTCCATCGCGTCGATCTCGTCACGGATCTTGCGGCTGCCGAGGTCGGCGCAGATGGCGGATCCGCCGGCGCCGGAGATCAGCAGCGCCACGACGATCGGGCTGGCCTCGCGGATGATCGCGATGACGCTGGCCGAGCCGGTGAACGACTGGGCACCGATCTGGCGGGTGAGGGTGCCCAGCTCGAGGGCAATGACGGCGCCGAACGGGATCGACACGAGCATGGTCGGGAAGATCGTCACGCTGGCGACGAACCATGCCTGTTGGACGAACTCACGCCCTTGGAACGGACGCTTGAAGATCAGCCGGAAGACGTCGAGGAAGAGTGCGAACAGGCTTCCGGCCTGCCGCACACCCGCGACCGGGGACAGGGTTGGCATCAGCCTCGGCCGGTCG
>JAOPVG010000246.1 GCA_025966255.1 Jatrophihabitans sp. | reverse complement strand
GCCTTCGCCGTCCAGCAGCGCCTGGCCGAGCAGACCCGAAGCCTTTTCGGGCAGTGCGACGTGCTGCTGTCGCCGACCATGCCCACCACCGCGCCGCTGCTACGCGACGAGACAGCCGACCTCGCCGACTCGTCCGCGGCCGAACTGGCCGACCCGATGGCGGCGCCGTACACCGACTGCTGGACGGTCGTCGCCAACCTCGCGGGGCTGCCGTCGCTCTCGCTCCCAGCCGGCCGCTGCGCCTTCGACGGCATGCCGGTGGGAGTCATGCTGTGCGGCCGGCGGGGTTCGGACCGCGAGCTGCTCGATCTGGGCGCCGCCCTCGAAGCATGCGACCTGACGGATTCCTGACGCCCCGCGCGGTAGTCTCGTCCCGCCCCGGTGCACTTGTCGGGTGTTGAGAATAAATAGCTTGCGGGCCTGTTTACGGACTGGCTAGCCTGCAACCACAGACCTGACGCGCGCGTGTTGATCATGCGTGCGACCGAGACGAGAGGGGGTGCCCCACGATGATCAGCATTGCGATCACGGCGGCGGCAGAGCGTTCGCGCACCCTCACGATCCCGGGTTACCCGAATGCACTGTCGCTCTCCGGCGCTGACGCCACCTGGCCGGTTGACCGGCCGATCGCCAACGGAATGCGCCACCCGTCCGCCCTCGCAGCGGTCAACGCCGTCGTGCTGACGGATGTCGTTCCGGACACGCAGGCCGGTCGCGGCATCTTCGCCGGCACCAAGCAGGCCCGCCCTCCTCGAGGAGCCCCACGCTGACACCGTCAGCGATTCGGCTCCTTGAGGCCGCGGCTCCCAGCTTGGGAACCGCGGCCTCTGTGTTTTTTCAACGGAGTCCTCAACTGAAAACAATTTCCCAAACAACCCGCCCGCAAGACCGAAGAGAAGAAGGAGGTGACCCGACGTGTTGACCAGCTGCCCCACCGACGACCTGTCCGTTCTCGACCAGATCTGCATCGATCCGATCGGGCTGGAACCGCTGGATCCGCTCTCCAAGGAGTGCCCGGACGACCTGCCCTGCCGGGTGGAGAACCCGGAGCTCTGGTTCGCCGAAACGCCGGCCGACCTGGAGCGCGCCAAGTCGTTCTGTCATGACTGCCCGGCCCGCCTCGCGTGCTTGTCCGGCGCTCTCGATCGTCGGGAGCCCTGGGGAGTGTGGGGCGGCGAGATCTTCGAGCGTGGCGCCATCGTGGCCCGCAAGCGCCCGCGGGGACGTCCCCGCAAGACGGAGCGGACTGAGGTCGCTGCATGAACACCAGGAACAACCGCATGAACAAGAGCACCCCCGGCGCGGCAACTCGCGCCGAGCAGTACGCAACAACTCACCCAACACGTAGGCCAAGGAGCACCGAAATGCACACCATGCACGAAGCACTCGCGCGGGACCGAATACGGGAACGCGAACACCGATCACGGGAGGCGCAACTGGCGACGGAACTCCTCGCCCAGCGCCGTTGGCACCGGGTAGCGCACTACGCGCGGACCGCCGAGAGGCGGCACGCGGTCCGGGCCAGTCAGGCCGCGACACGATAGTCGGCCGTCGCCGACACGTCCTGACTGTGCGATAGATGCGGCCGCCGGATCATTCCGATCCGGCGGCCGTGTCATACCTTGGGGAGCTGGCGGGTCACCACCACTGCTGATCGAGCTTGGCCTCGATCGAGCGCACGAAGCGGCGCGTGCAGTTCGTGCAGACCCAGCGGGTGCGGTGCCCTTCGCTTGTCTCGACGATGTCGGCCGACCACGAAAGGGGCGGATCGCCGTCTTCGCTCGGGTCGGCGGTCCGGCCGCACAGAGAGCACACCGCGTCCACCTCGCCATTGCACTCCGTCCTGGCGTGCAGGTAAAGGACGTTGCCGCCTCAGCGAATAGGCATGTTCTTCACCAAAGCGACATCGAGCGCCGAAAGATCGTCCCGAGATCGTCCGGAGTGACCTTTCGCGGTGCTGTGGCGAGCAGTCGCTGCTGCTTCACCGCGCCGTCAACAAGATCATCGACGTCGTTCGAGCCGAAGCCGACGGCCCCGATTCCGTCCGGAATGCCGATATCGCGCATCAGCCGCACGAGCACCTCGGGCAGCAACGCGGCTGCATCCGAGGGGGGGTCGGCGTCCGGCTCGAGTAGTTGGGCCGCGCGCCGGTGGCGCTGCGGTGACGCTTCGAAGGTGAACCGGAACGCCTCGGGCGCGGTGAGGGCGACGGCCATGCCGTGGGGCACCATCGCCTCGGCGTCCGGGTAGTCGGCCGGACGGAAGTCGCGCACCTGCCCGGCGATCGGATAGGCGTTGGCGTGCGGAATGTGCACGCCGGCGTTCCCGAAGCCGAGCCCGGCGAACGTCGCGGCCAGGGCCATCTCGCGCCGCGCCTCGACGTCGTCGCCGTGCAGCACCGCGCGCCGGAAGCTCGATGCGAGCAGCCCGAGCGCGCGCTCGGACCACATGTCCGACACCGGGTTGGAGCCGCAGTAGGGCACCCGCTGCTCCGGTTGCTTGCGGGGGACCGCGGTGTACGGACGCGCCGTGTAGCTCTCCAGCGCATGGCACAGGATGTCCATGCCGGCCGAGGCCGTGACGCCGGCGGGCTGGGTCAGGGTCAGCAGCGGATCGACCACGGCCAGCGTCGGCCGCAGCCGCGCGTGGCTGATGCCGCTCTTCACCCGCTGGGCCAGGACGTCCAGTACGCACACCGTGGTGCTTTCGGCGCCGGTGCCGGTTGTCGTGGGCACGGCAACGAGGGGGTGCAGCACGTTGACCGGCGCCGCCCCGCCGCCGACCGGAGCATTGACGTAGTCGAGCAGCTCCCCCGGATTGGAGAGCATCAGGTTGACGGCCTTCGCGGTGTCGATGCTCGATCCGCCGCCGACCGCGACGAACGCGTCCCACGGGCCGTGCGCCCGGGCCCAGTCGATGGCCGCCTGCATGCTCGCGTCGGTGGGCTCGATCCGGGCGCCGTCATAAACCGTCGCCTCGACGCCGAAGCCGGCCATTTGGTCGGCGATGCGTTGCGGCAAACCGGTGGCGGCCACACCCGCGTCGGTGATCACCAACGCCCGGCGGGCGCCGAGTTGAGCGAGGTCGTAGCCGATCTCGTCGGACGCACCGTCCCCGAACTTCAGCGTCGGCGCGCCGTAGGTGAAGATCGACTCGGCTGGGGCGATCTCAGTCATCAGCTACAACTCCGGATTTGTCGGCAAAGCCCGGTTGCCACCGTTCGGCCAGCGAGCGGTAGGGGGCGGTGGCGCCGAGCTGACAGAGCACGCCGATCGACCCCATCGTGACGCGGTGGATGAGCAGGTGCGAGGGGGGCAGGTTCAACTGCCGGCCGACGCGAACTTCTTCGCTGCGCGGGTCGGACAGGCGGGCGGCCTGACTGCGCATCCACTTACGGCTGAACGTGAAGGTCGGCTCCCGCAGCGGATCGAGGATCGGACCGAGGTAGTCCATCACCTCGCGAGCCGTCACCTTGATTCCGGGACGGACGAACTGCAGATCGCGCATCAGGTTGAGCACGCCGTCGGCATCGCCGTCGACGGAGAGGCGAGTGAGCCGCCCGAGTGCGACCGGATAGCCCTCCGGCAGCCGGGCGACGGCCCCGAAGTCGACGACCCCGAGGCGCCCGTCGGGCAGCATCCGGAAGTTACCGGGGTGCGGGTCGGCGTGCAGCAGCCCGGCCCGCGCCGGTGCGGAGTAGTGCAGCAGCGCCATCAGCGAGCCGGCGGTGTCCCGCTCGTCCTGCGTGCCGGAAGTGATGATCGACGACATCTGCCGGCCGTCCATCCACTCGCTGACGATGGCCTTCGGCGCGCTGGCGACGACGCGCGGCACGGCGATCTGAGGGTCGTCGGCGTAGGCCGCCGCGAACGCGCGTTGGGCGTCGGCCTCGAGGGTGTAGTCGAGTTCCTCGAGGACGCGTTCTTTGAGTTCGGCGAGCAGCGGCTTGACGTCCAGGCCGGGGGAGACGCGGCCGAACAACCAGGCGAGGCGGCTGAGCTGGGTGAGGTCGGCCATCAGCGCCGGGCCGGCGCCGGGGTACTGCAGCTTGACCGCGACCGGGCGGCCGTCGCTCCAAATCGCTTTGTGCACCTGGCCGATGCTGGCCGCAGCGGCCGGGACGTCATCGAACTTGAGGAACCGATCGGGCCAGCGCTTGCCGAACTGCTCGTCGAGCACCTTGTGCACCGTGGTGGGCGGCATCGGCGGCGCGGCTTCCTGCAGTTTGGTGAGGGCCTCGCGGTAGGGCGCGGCGCTGTCCTCAGGTAGGGCGGCCTCGAACACCGACAGCGCCTGGCCCAGCTTCATGGCGCCGCCCTTGAGCTCGCCCAGGACGGTGAACAGCTGCTGCGCGGTCCGCGCCTGCAGCTCGCGAGTCACCTCTTCGCTGGAGCGCCCGGTGATGCGCTTGCCGAGGCCGACAGTGGCGCGGCCGGCGACGCCGAGCGGCAGGGATGCCAGCTTCGCCTTGCGCGCGCGACGCTGCGGAATGTCGGCCACGCGATCATTCTGCCCAATGCGCTGCCATCCGGCGGTTCGCGCGGCAGTACGGAACGTCACGTTGCCGCGCCGGCCCCGCATCCGCACTGGTCGTGACTGCTCCAGGCGCGTCGGCGGATGCGCCAATCGGGCAGTTGCAGCTCCAGGGTGGCGTCGATCGAGGCGGGCTCCTCCGCGTCGAGGTACGCGAGCGCCTCCCGGGCCGCGATGCCTGCCATCACCGTGGCGACCGTGACGTCCGAGGTCGGCCCGTACCGGTGCGGCACGGTGAGTTGTGCCGCGAGTGCGCCCCATGCCGGGTCGCGGTCGCGTCGGTGCAGGTCGGCGCACCGCAGGCAGCTGCTCGCGCCGGGGATCACCATCGGCCCGAC
>JAOPVG010000239.1 GCA_025966255.1 Jatrophihabitans sp. | reverse complement strand
GCCCGCACGCCTGAGGGCGCGACGATGTTGTCGATGAGGGACCGGACGAGCGGGCCGGCGGCGTCCCACGCATTGCGGTCGAACACCCGCAGCGTGCCGCGCAGCCGTCCCGACATCGGGATCGCGTTCGCGGCCCGGCCGGCCTCCACCGACCCCCACACGAGCGAGAGCGCCGCGCGCGGGTCGACGCGCCGGGACAGCAGGCCGGGCAGCTCGGTGATCACCTGCCCCGCCGCATACACGAGATCCTGGGTGAGGTGCGGACGCGCAGTGTGGCCACCGGATCCGGCGAGCACGACCTCGATGTGGTCGCAGGCCGCGGTGATCGGCCCGACGCGGACGCCGACCTTTCCGGTGTCCAGGCGCGGGTCGCAGTGCAGGGCGTAGATCTGATCCACGCCGTCCAGCACGCCGTCCGCGACCGCGGTGTACGCGCCCCCGGGCACCGTCTCCTCGGCCGGCTGGAAGATCAACCGGATCCGGCCGGGGAGCTCGGCCTGGGCGAGTTGGGCCGCGACGCCGAGCAGGATGGCGGTGTGCGCATCGTGCCCGCAGCCGTGGCACATGCCCTCGATCGTCGATCGGTAGGGAACGGTCTTCAGGTCGGCGATGGGCAGGGCGTCGATGTCGGCCCGCAACGCGACCATCGGGCCGTCCACGCCGAGATCGCAGACCACGCCGGTGCCGCTGGACAGCACCTTGGGCGACAGACCCAACGCCCGCAGGTGATCCAGGATCACCTCGGTGGTGCGCGTCTCGGCGTAGGCGAGCTCAGGGTGGGCATGCAGGTCGCGGCGGATCGCGATCACGTCGGTCGTCACAGCTTGAGTCCTTCACGCATCTCGGTGAGCAACGCGTCGACCACCGGCTCCAGCTTTCCCTCGTGGACGGCGGCGGTCGCGCGTTGGCGCTGGTAACTGGCGCCGCGCTCGATCAACTTCGGGATCAACTCGAGCTCGTCGACGCAATCAAGCCGGCGGGCCACCGGCAGCAGGTCCTCGACCAGGTCGGTGATCGCCGACTTCACCGGCTGTACGCGGCCGGAGTTGTCGACGACGATCTCGGCGTCGAGGCCATAGCGGGCAGCCCGCCATTTGTTCTCGCGGACGAGCCACGGCCGCGGCTCGGGCAGCGTATAGCCGTGGTCGAGCTGACGGTCGAAGCGGTCGACCAGACACTGCGCCAGAGCGGCAACACACGCGATCTCGTCGAGTGAGGGCAGGCCGTCGCAGATGCGCAGCTCCACCGTGCCGAAGTTCGGGTGCGGCCGGATGTCCCACCACACCTCGCGGATCGAATCGATGGCGTTCGAGGACACGAGCGCGTCCATGTACTTCTCGAACTCGTCCCACCCGGAGAGCTGGTAAGGCAGACCAGCGGTGGGCAGCGCCTCGAAGATCTTCGAGCGGTACGACGCGAGGCCGGTGTCCGAGCCGATCCAGTACGGCGACGAGGCGGACAGCGACAGGAAGTGCGGCAGGTAGGCGAGCAGCGCGTTGACTATCGGGATCGCCTTCTCCGGCGCGCGGACGCCGCAATGCACGTGCACGCCGAAGATCTGCAGCTGTCGGGCCATCCACTGGTTGCGCTCGATCAACTGGTGGTAGCGCTCGTTGTCGGTGATGCGTTGCGTCGCCCAGTCGGTGATCGGGTGCGTGCCGCTGCACATCAGCCCGACGTTGCGCTCGTCGGCCGCGGCGCGCACCTCGGCGACGGTGCCGGCGAGGTCGTCGCGCGCCTCGGCCACGGTCTGGCAGATGCCGGTAATCACCTCGATGCACGACTGCAGCAACTCGTGCTTGGCCTTGGGGTGTTCGCCGTCGCCCTCAGCCGAGATCGCGGCCAGGATCGCGTCGGATGCGCCGCTCAGTTCGCGGGTGTCGAGGTCGACGAGTTCGAGCTCCCACTCCACGCCCAGACTCGTGCGCTGGGACGGCGAGAAGTCGATGCGCACCACCAGCACAGTAGTCAGGTGGGCCCGAGTGGGCCGGTGCGGGCACCGGTCGCCGATAGGGTGACCTCATGCCGCGCCGCCCACTGTTCGGCCGGAAGATGCCAGCCGAGGCGGCCCGGATCGGCGAGATCCTGCGCGAGGAAACCGTGGGCGGCATCCTCTTGCTGGCGGCCGCTGTTGCGGCCCTGGTGTGGGCCAACTGGCCGGGCGCGGACAGCTACGCGACCTTCCTGAACGCCCACTTCGGCGTCGAGTCACTGCACGCCAGGCTGACGGTTGCGCAGTGGGCCGGCGACGGCCTGCTTGCGATCTTCTTCTTCGCCGCCGGGCTCGAGGTGAAACGCGAGTTCGTGGCCGGTGATTTGAGCACGGTCAGCAAAGCCGTGCTGCCGGTGCTGGCCGCCGTCGGCGGCATGGCCGTTCCCGCGCTCGTCTTCGTCCTGGTGAATCTCGACTCGGGGAGCGGCGCGCTGCGGGGCTGGGCAATCCCCAGTGCCACCGACATCGCGTTCGCGGTCGCCGTCCTGGCCGTGATCAGTACGCACCTGCCTACTGCGTTGCGGACGTTCCTGCTCACCCTCGCCGTCGTGGACGACCTGCTGGCGATCACGATCATCGCGATCTTCTACACCGCGGACTTCAAGTTGCTGCCGCTGCTGTTGGCGCTGCTGCCGATAGCGGCGTTCGGCGGGCTGGTGCACCGTCGCGTGCGGTCCTGGTGGCTGCTGGTGCCGCTCGCCGTGCTCGCGTGGGGCCTCGTCCACGCGTCGGGCGTGCACGCCACGGTCGCGGGTGTGCTGCTCGCTTTCACCGTCCCAGTGCTGCGGAGTGAGGCCGCCGGCGGACCGGAGGCGGGGCCCGGACTCGCCGAACACTTCGAGCGGCGCATCCGACCCGTCTCGGCCGGGCTGGCCGTTCCCGTGTTCGCGCTCTGCTCGGCCGGGGTGACGGTCGGCGGTTGGTCCGGCCTGAAGTCCTCGCTCACCGATCGGATCGCCCTCGGCATCGTGGCCGGTCTGGTTCTCGGCAAGCTCGTCGGCATCTTCGCGACGACTTATTTGGTCGCCACCTTCACCGGCGCCGAGTTGGACGAAGGGCTGGCCTGGTCGGACGTCGCCGGCCTCTCGCTGCTCGGCGGGGTCGGGTTCACCGTCTCCCTGCTCATCGGTGAGCTCGCGTACGGCACCGGCAGCTTGCGCGATGATCACGCGAAGGTAGGCGTGCTGGCCGGTTCGATCCTGGCCGCGATCCTTGCAACCGCGGTGCTGAGACTGCGCAACCGCGCTTATCGCCGAGCGGCGCCGTAGCGGTCGACGACGGGTGCCGGACCGGCGCCATCGGACGGTCGAGTCGCGGATTCCCTTACGCCACAGGCGATTCAGGATATGTACAGGCTGCGAACAAATCCGGTGTGACGGTGCGTACACGACGCCTGATCGTCCCATTTGCGAGGGGAAGGATCCGTACCGTTGAACGTTCATCGGCCTCGTTCACAAGGCGAGTCCCCGATCGAGTAGGAGGTTGCCGTGAGCGAGCGTCAGCGAGCGAACCATAGGTATGGGGCTTCGCCGCCCGAACGAGCGCAGCGAGGCTCGGGCGTGAGCGAGCGTATGCAGGTGGATCAGGGGCAGAGGGCCGGCCGCGAAGCCGGTCCCCCAGCGCAGCCGGGGCGCCCGATGAGCCAAACCCCGACTCTCGATGTCAGCCGAGTACCGGCCCGTCTCGTCTCCGTCTTCGCCAGCATCGCCTTGAGCATCCTGGTCGTGCGCGTGGGTATCGCCCGCAAGCAGGCCCGGACCGGGTCCGAGGCAGCGCCCGACGCCTGACCCCCGTGCGCGGCGCGGACCATCGCGAGCGTCGGCATGAATCTCAACCGGGCCGGCCTGACCTGAGTCAGTCGGCGCGTTCGTCGCCGAACGTGTCGTCCAGGGCGTTGCCGCAGTTGCTGCACTCGGCCGCCGGTGCAACGGTTGCCGCCCGGCATCGCTCGCAGTGCAGCGTCCGCCGCCCGACCCGGTGCGCGGCCCATACGCCCGCGAACTGGCTGTACTCGAACCCGTCCTCACGCTGCGCCCGGGCCGCAGCACGATGAACGTCGCTGCGTACGAAGTCCATCACGTCCTCGACCGATCGCCACAGACCAAGCGTGTAGGTGTCGACCCCGTCGGTGAACGTCAGCCATCGAATGAAGCCCGGCAGCGAGCAGAAGTGCGGCTTGATCGCGGCGAACTCCCGGTAGGCGCGCTGGGCGTCCGCGTCACCCGCGAACGTGACGTGCAGCAGGGAGAGAGCGCCGGCCGCTTCCGGCCCGAGTCGCTGCGGTCCGTCGACGGCCGCGACCGCCCCCGGCGTGAGCCGGGTCCGCACGCTCGCGTTCGCAGCCATCGATTCCTCGTTCGGCATGAATGCGCGGGCTCGTGTCATCACAGCACCTCCTGGTCGATTGAAGACAGTCGACCCGAGTCGGGGAACCGGTGCCATCCCAAGTTCTTGGGGGGGTCCGCGCGGTCTCCCGCGCGTAGCCTCGGGCGATGGCCGCCCGGCTCGCCTTCGGCGCTGCGCAGCGGCGCGTGCACGCGTTGGTCGACGCGGGGCTTGAATCCGTCGAGCTGCGCCTCGCCGTCCTGCGGGAAATCGCGGGCGTCATACCCATCGACGGCGCGTTCTTCCCGACGTCCGACCCGGCGACCCTGCTTCACACCAGCGCCGTGCGCATTGACATTCCGGATGCGCTGGCCAGCCGCTTCCTGGACAACGAGCTCGCCACCCCGGACGTCAACAAGTTCCGCTCGCTCGCGGCGCAACGGTCGGCCGTCGCCACCCTCGACGTCGCGACGCGCGGGGATCGGTCGATCAGTCCGCGGGCGCGCGAGATCATGCTTCCCGCAGGCCTCGGCGACGAACTTCGCGTCGCATTTCGCACCTCCGCCGCGACGTGGGGCTTCGCGTGTCTCCACCGGGCTACCGGCGGTTCGTTCACCGACGAAGAGATCCACTTCATGCAGGCGGTCGCCCCGCATGTGGGCGAGGCGCTGCGCCGTGCGGTGGTAGCCGCGCGGGCCGCGTCGGACCCGTCGCCCGATGCGCCGGGAGTGCTCACCGTCGCTGACGATCTGACGCTGATCGCGGCGACGGCCGCCGGCGAGCGGTGGCTCGACGATCTGGCGACGGCGGAGCGACCACCTTCGCGGCCGCTGCCCGTGGCCGTGATGTCGATCGTCCGATCGCTGCAATACGATGCCCGCCCGACCTACACCCCGTCGATCACCGTCCGCGCCGCATCAGGGCGCTGGCTGGTACTGCACGCATCGCACCTGGGCTCGGCCGACGATGGACGCGTCGCCGTGGTCATCGGGCCGGCCTCACGGGTTGAGTTGGAGCCGGCCCTGGCCGCCGGCTACGGCCTCACACCCCGCGAGGCGCAGGTGATGACCCACGTCCTGCGCGGGCTGGCGTCGAAGACAATCGCGAACACGATGCACATCACGACCAACACGGCGAACGATCACCTCAAGTCGATCTTCACCAAGACGGGAGCGAGCAGCCGCGGACAGTTGATGGCGGTCGTCTTCCGCGACTCGCATTCGTTGCGGTCCCGAGATTGATCATCGCTCGTCGAGGGCGGCGAGGATCTGCGTCGCGGCTTGGTCGGGGGTGAGCTCGCCGGCCCGCACTGCGGCCTCGGCTGTTCGTACTTCGTCCCGCACGCCGGGTGCATCGAGCCGGGCGAGCAGCCGGTCGCGGACCATCGCCCGCGTCCACTCGACCAGCTGATCGCGGCGCTTACGTTCCAGGCCGCCGTGCTCGGCCAACCATTCGCGGTGTCGGACGACGTGCTTCCAGACGCGGTCCAGGTTGATGTTGTGCCGGGCGCTGCACGTGACCACCGGCGTCTGCCATTCGTCGTCGGCACCGCGGAGGAAGCGCAGCGCGCTGGACAGATCGCGGGCTGCGCGTTCGGAGCCGTCCTCGTGCTCCTCGTCGGCCTTGTTCACCGCGATCACGTCGGTGAGTTCGAGGATGCCGCGCTTCATGCCCTGCAACTGGTCACCGGTGCGGGCGAGGGTCAGGTACAGGAAGGTGTCGACCATGTCGGCGACGACGTACTCCGACTGGCCGACGCCGACCGTCTCGACGAGCACCACGTCATAACCCGCGGCCTCCATCACCAACATCGTCTCGCGGGTGGCCTTGGCAACCCCGCCGAGCGTCCCCGCACTGGGTGATGGCCGGACGAAGGCGTTGACGTCCGCGGCCAGCCGCGTCATCCGGGTCTTGTCGCCGAGGATCGACCCGCCGGTGCGGCCCGAGGACGGGTCGACGGCGAGCACGGCGACGCGGTGTCCCTCGGCGATGAGGTTGACGCCGAGTTGATCGATGAACGTCGATTTGCCGACGCCGGGAACCCCACTGATGCCGATCCGCTCGGCGTTGCCGGTGTCGGGGAGCAGGGCGGCGAGCAGCTCCTGCGCCTGCGCGCGGTGATCGTCGCGGCGGGACTCGACGAGGGTGATCGCCCGCGCGATCGACGCACGGTCGCCGGCACGGACGCCGTCAGCGAGCTCGTCGGGCGCGACGGCCATCAGCTTGCGTGCAGCTGCTCGGTGAGTTTCTGCAGCATCTCCAGGGCCGACTCGGAGATGACGGTGCCCGGTCCGAAGATCGCCGCAGCCCCGGCTTCGCGCAGTGCGTCGAAGTCCTGCGGCGGGATGACGCCGCCGACGACGATCATGATGTCGGCGCGACCCTGCTTGGCCAGCTCGTCGCGCAGTTCGGGCACGAGCGTCAGGTGGCCGGCGGCCAGGGAGTTGACCCCGACGATGTGCACATCGGCCTCCACGGCTTGACGCGCCACCTCGGCCGGCGTCTGGAACAACGCGCCGACGTCCACGTCGAAGCCGAGGTCGGCGAACGCGGTGGACAGCACCTTCTGGCCGCGGTCGTGCCCGTCCTGCCCCATCTTCGCCATCAGGATGCGGGGCCGCCGACCCTGCGCCTGCTCGAACGCGCCGGTGGCGGCCCGGGCCTGCTCGATGAGATCCACGCCGGCACCGGCCTCCTCGCGGTAGACGCCGGAGATCGTCCGGATCGTCGCGGCGTGCCGACCGTAGACCTTCTCCAGCGCGTCGGAGATCTCCCCGACCGTGGCCAGCTTGCGCGCCGCGTCGATGGCCAGCGCGAGCAGGTTGTTCTCGAGCCCGTTGGCAGCGGAGTCGGCGGCCTTGGTCAGGGCGTCGAGGGCGGCTTGCGTGGCTTCGGAGTCGCGGTCCTCGCGCAGCCGGCGCAGCTTCTCCGTCTGCTCGCGGCGGACGCCGGCGTTGTCGACCTTGAGGACGTCGAGGTGATCCTCCTCGGCGAGGCGGTACTTGTTCA
>JAOPVG010000227.1 GCA_025966255.1 Jatrophihabitans sp. | reverse complement strand
GCGATGATGCCGTCATGTACGGCGTCGCTGAAGATCTGTGACAACCGCGCGTGGAGTGCGTATACGTAGGAGGTGGCCCGTCCGGCTGCCTTCAGCTCCGCAGCCGAC
This sequence comes from Jatrophihabitans sp., assembly GCA_025966255.1. GTDB lineage: Bacteria > Actinomycetota > Actinomycetes > Mycobacteriales > Jatrophihabitantaceae > Jatrophihabitans. Next base: position 2,874 of record JAOPVG010000227.1, on the reverse strand, counting down.
TGCTCCGCATCCTTCTTCTTCGCCACATCGTTCAGTGTCGCCGTCATCAGACGCCAACCCTTCCCGCCGAGTAGACGCTCGACGTGTCGGGCCGGAAACACCGTCTTTAGGACAGTCCCGCTTCGCGTACGCCGTATTAGGCGTTCGGTGCGGTGTGGACGCAGGGTGGCTCGTCCATTCACGACCGGTCAGCGATCGAGGACATCGGCCGCCGCGGCGTTGACTACGTGCCGGCCGAAATAGACGTCGAGGGTCATCGACGGGTTCGCGTGGCCGAGCTGGTCGGCGACCTGGCGCGGGGTGAAGCCCGCTTCGTCGAGCCGGGTTGCCACTGTCTTGCGGAACGTATGGGACGTGACCCATGACCACGGTCCCTGGTCGCAGCGCAGGCGCTGCTTGCGGTCGCCGAGGACGAACGAGCCTTCCGCGGCGAGTTGGAACCCGGTGCCGGCGCAGACCTCACACTCGAACGAATCGAAAATCTGCCGAAGATCCCTCGCCGATGCGGCAGCCGGTCGCGAGCATCCAGTCGACAACGTCGGGCAGGTCGAGCGCGATCGCTCGACCATAGGAGCGGATCATCTGCGTCAGCCGCGCGGTCTCGTCGACGGTCAGCGCTCGCGGCGACTTCTTGTTCATGGCGATCTTGGCGACGGAGTCGCGGACGGGGTTGACAGTGATTGCGCTGTCGTGGATCGCTAGGCCGAACATGCCCGACAGGCAAGCTCGGGTCGACTTCGCGGCGCCGGCTCCGCCGCTCTCGGCGATCGCGGCGAGCACACGGCTGACGACGCCAGGTGTCACCTCGCTGACCCGCAGCTGGCCTAGTGCCGGCGCGATCGCACCGGAACCACCCGGAGCCTGACGGCTGGTCAGCTCGGTCGCAAGCGCCATTCCGCAGCGCCCCGCCGAGCGACCGCGCTTGGCCACCAGCCGGGCGCGCCCGTCGTAGTCACGGAACCGAGCCGGCGCCTGGATTTCGCCGCTCGCCCGGCACGACGAACCCGATCCTGCCGAAGGTGCCGACCGGGAGCGGTGGACGGCCCACGACGATGCCCGTTCCTCACCGTTTCAGATGAGTAAGGATGCAGCTTCGGCGCCTCCGCGACGCTAGAGGCCCCGTATTTGCTCCCCCGACTGGACTCGAACCAGTAACCCTTCGATTAACAGTCGAATGCTCTGCCAATTGAGCTACGGGGGATCACCGCATCGCTGCCCCATCAGGGCAACCGGTCGAGGATAACCCACGCCGGGGTCGGGCCGCCGCCGGGTTAGGGTGGACAGACCACCATTTCGAGGGGATCGACGTGAAGCTCTCCAACCTCGTCTACGCCGCCGCCGGGTACACCCTGGGCGCCCGCGCGGGACGGGAACGCTACGAGGCGATTGTGCGCCTGGCCCGTCGGTTCCAGGGCAGCCAGACTGTCCAGTCGACGGCCGGAGTCGTACAGGCGCAGTTCGATCAGCTCACGCAGCAGGCCAAGCAGGCCTTTGCCGCCCGGCTCGCCGGCGGCCAGCCGCCGGCCCGCCAGTACAGCGGCGTCAACGGCGCGAACGGTCATCGGGACTAGCGCTCCTGGTCGTCCCAGTCCGAGCGCAGGATCGCCAGCCGAGCCGTGATCGCCGACCGCACCCCCTCCGTGTCCGGCGTGCCCGGTTCGATCCGCGCCCACCACGCGACGCCGTCGCGGCCGGGCAATCGTCGCGCCACGAAGCGCACCGCTCCCCCGCCGACCGTCAGTAGTTCCGAGCGCACGATGTTCGCCTCGACCCGTTTGCGCACCATGGGCGGCAGATCGCGCGGCTTCGTCAGCACCGCCGACACCGGGGGGCGATCGACCAGCAGCGTGTCGTCGACAACGTCGGCCTCAGTGACCGTCAGCACACCGTCGCGCCACACCACCTTGTCGATGTGCGGCCACGGCATCCGCCGCGGTGCGGTCGGCTCCGGCCACCACACGCCCAGCGACGTCGCGACGACGACCCGATCGTCGGACGTGTCGGCCCACGACACGACCCGTTCGTCCTTGTCCAGCCCGGCCAGGATCGCGGCGGGCGGGCGCTCGCGGCGGGTGAACAGCGACATCAGAACCCCCCGATTGCGCGTTCGCGCAGGTTGCGCCGGTAGCTCTCCAATGCAATGAGTTCACCGAACAGACGCGCGTGCTCGTCCAGCTGCTCCTGCGGGTTGATCCGCTGCAGCTTCGACTTGAGCGCCGCGACCTGACGCCCGGTGACGACCTCGTGCATGCGGGCCAGTACCGCGCCCGCGTACCGCTCCTGCCCGTCCGCACCCGATCGCAACGGCTCGACGGACAGGGCGTGGACGCCGTTGCGCACCCGCTCGTCCTCGAGATGCGCCTGGATGGACTCCGTCCAGGCCGGTCCGCTGAGCCCGGCGAGCGTGCCGCCGGCTGCCGCGATCGCCTGCCGTACCTGGCGATGCGCGTCGATCAGGAACGCTTCGGCGGCGAGTGCGTCGAACTCCGGACCGGCCACGGCGGGCAGCTGCAGGGCGACCTTGAGCACCTCCCGCTCGACCGCCACCACGGTCTCGTCCACCTTCGGCCGGTCCGGTTCGGGCGCCTTGACCTCAGCCTGCTTTCCGCCGGCCCGCTTGTCGTCCGAACGCACCAGCCCGCGCACCCGGTTGACCACTCGCATCGGGTCGTCCTCACCGGAGAAGCCGACGAGCCCGGCGAGCCGTCGGGCGTACTCGTCGCGCAGGCCACGGTCCTTGATCTGGGCGACGAGCGGGATGCCGCGGTCGAGGGCGGCGGTGCGTCCCTCGGCGGTGTCGAGGTCGAAGCGTCCGATGGTGGCGCGCAGCACGAACTCGACCAGCGGGATCCGCCGGGCGACGAGATCGAGCAC
>JAOPVG010000219.1 GCA_025966255.1 Jatrophihabitans sp. | reverse complement strand
TGTTCACGCTGGCCTCGTTCCTCGGCGGCCTGGCCCAGAACCCGGCTGAGTTGCTGATCGCCCGGGCCGTTCAGGGCGTAGGCGCCGCGCTGGCCTCACCGTCGGCCCTTGCCCTGCTGATGGTCATGTTCCAGCAGGGCCGCGAACGAGCCGATGGTCTCGGCGTTGACCCAGCCGGCAGTTGCGGCGTGCACGAAGCCGTAGACCATGGCCGTCATGCCCAGGGTCGAGGTCAGTGCCCCGGCCAGGTCGAAGCGGCCGTGCTGCCGTTCGGTCTCGGGCAGCACCGCGCGGGCCAGCACCAACAGCACGGCACCGATCGGCACGTTGACGAACAACACCCAGCGCCACGACGCCCACTCCGACAGCATGCCTCCGGCGATCAGGCCGACGGCGCTGCCGCCGATCGAGACCGCGGTGTAGAGGCCGATCGCGCGAGTGCGCTCGCGAGCGTCGGGGAACATCGTCATCAACAGCGCCAGCGCGGACGGCGAGGCGAGTGCACCACCGACACCCTGGAGCGCACGAGCCGCGAGCAGCTCGCCGGGGTTCTGCGCGAAGCCGCCGGCGAACGAAGCGACGGTGAACAGCGCGATGCCGGCGAGGAAGACCCGGCGCCGGCCGAGGATGTCACCGGCGCGGGCACCGAGGAGGAGTAGACCGCCGAAGGTGAGCGTGTAGGCGTTGACGACCCAGGACAGGCCGGCGGGCGAGAAGTGCAGGGCCGTCTTGATGTCCTGCAGGGCGATGTTCACGATCGTTGCGTCGAGCACCACCATCAGCTGGCAGGTCAAGATCAGAGTGAGAACGAGGCCGGGGTGTCCGTGCGGCAGCCGGAGTCGGCGCCGCGAGGAAGACCCGGCGAGCCCGGACGGCGCGGACGAGCGCCGACCGGAATGGCGGGGTGGAGACTGGACTGTCACGAGCGTTTCCTCGGTTCAGGTAGTAGCATCAGGTCTAAGCGGAAGGGCCCTCCGGTAATAACCACCATACGGAGGGTGCCTCCGGTTAGCAAGTGGATTAGCGGAGGTTGTCGTGGCACGCTCGCCGGTCTCGGCCAGCGCCGAGCGCGTCGGCGAGGTCGACCACCCCGAAGCTGACTGTGCGCGCCCCATGCGGGCTGACGCCAAGCGCAATCGGGAACTACTGCTGAGTGCCGCTCGCGCCGCCTTCACCGAGAACGGCGCCGAAGCTTCGCTCGAAAACATCGCGCGGCGCGCCGAGGTTGGCGTGGGCACTCTGTATCGCCACTTTCCCAGCCGCCAGGATCTCGTCCAAGCCGTTTACGTCGAAGAGGTCGAGGCGCTGTGCCGCTCGGCGGAGGACTTCGCCGACGAGTCGTCCTGGGACGCGTTGGTGCATTGGTTCAACCGCTTCGTCGACTACGTCGCCACCAAGCGGGCGCTGGTCGACGAGATGATGGCCACGCTCGGCATGGAGGCGCCGGTCTTCCGCACCTGCCACGACGCGATCTTCACCGCGGGCAAGCCACTGCTCGACCGCGCGCAGCAGGACGGCGTCGTGCGCCCGGACGTCGAGTTCGTCGATGTCATCCGGCTGGTCAGTGGCGTGACGATGATGCGGAACGCCTCGAGCGACGATGTCCGCCGCGTCCTCGCCGTCGCCCTCGACGGACTGCGCTACCGGGGCCCGGACTCGGTCTGAGACCGGCGCGGGCTTTCGATCAGCCCGACGGACGGCGGGAGCGCGATTCCGGGCCGTAGATCAGGCGCCGGGTTCGGCGTCCCGTACCCACGCACGATCGGCAGTACGCCCGCCCACACGTCGCCCGCGACGTCCTCGGGCGGGTCATCCGGCCAGCCCGCGGACACCTTGAGCGACCACTCGGTGATCGGCAGTGCGAGCACGAGGGTGGCCTCGAGTTCCCGGCGGGTCGGACGGCGGACCTCGGCCGAACGACCGGGCAGCAACGTCTCGGTGATGAGGTCGAGCGCCGGTGCGATTTCGTCCGGCGGCAGGGCCGAGCACGCGCCGAAGAGCACCGCGCTGCGGTAGTGCATCGACGATTCGAAGGCCGAGCGCGCAATCACCAGGCCGTCCAGTTCGGTGACGGTCACGCAGGTCGGCCCACCTTCGGCCAGGCTGCGCATCCAGTGCGAACCGGTCGATCCGTGCAGCAGCAGCCGGTCGCCGTCGCGGGCGATCGCCGTCGGGATGACCACCGGCCGACCTGCGGCGTCGACCAGACCGAAGTGGCCCACCCGCGCCGCGTCGAGGAGCGCATCCAGCTCGGCACGATCCGTGCGCGCCTTCTCGCGAAGCCGGGTGATCTCCGTTCGCGCTCGAGTCATCGGCCCATCATGGCGTTCACGACGCCGGCCAATCGGGAGGGGTGGCCCGTGCGTCGCTCCGCGCGGTCGGCCCAGGTCATGGCCTGCAGCCCGAGGTTCGTGCCGACCCAGCGCAGTGGTTCCGGCTCCCACTTGCGCGAGTGGTGCCCGACCCAGGCCAGCGCCGTCAGGTCGGTCTGGCGTCCGGTGATCAGATCGGCGAGCGTGCGCCCGGCCAGGTTGGTGGTGGACACGCCGTCCCCGACATAGCCGCCGGCCCACGCGAGTCGGCTGTCGCGGTCCAGGCCGACGGACGCGTGCCAGTCCCGTGCGATGCCGAGCGGGCCGCCCCACCGGTGCGTGACCGCGGTGCCGCGCAACACTGGGAACAGCTCGTGCAACGTGTGCTCGAGAGCATCGAAGACGCGCGGCACGCGGTCGTACTCAGGGCGGATGCGGGAGCCGAGATGGTACGGCGCGCCCCGACCGCCGAACACCAGGCGGCCGTCCGCACTGCGTTGCCCGTAGATGATCAGGTGCCGGTGGTCGCTGAACGTCTCGCGTTCGCGCAGCCCGATCTCGTCCCAGAGCGCGGCGGGCAGCGGCTCGGTCGCGATCACGAGCGAGTACACCGGGGCGAGCGCGCGGCGCGCGCCGGGCAGCTGTGCGGTGTAGCCCTCGGTGGCGCGGACGACGGTGGCGGCCCGGACCCGCCCGCGGGCGGTTTGCGCGACGCCCGGCGTGATGCGCTCGACCCGGGTCTGCTCGTAGATCGTCGCGCCGCGGGACTCGACGACGTCGGCCAGGCCGCGGACGAGCTTCGCCGGTTGCAGCGCTGCGCAGTACGGCGTGTAGGTCGCGGCGAGCACGTCGGTGGCGCGCAGGCGGCTGCGGGTCTCGTCGGCGTCCAGGAGCTGCACGTCCAGCCCGAACTCGGCCGACTCCGCCGCCTCGGCCTGGGCGCGGACGAGCTGGGCCGGACTCCGGGCGAGCACTACTGTGCCGCCCCTTGCCACGTCGGCGTCGATGCCTTCGGTCGCCGTCACCCGCTCGACTTCGTCGATCGACTCCCGCATGCCTCGGTACTGAGCGAGCGCGGCCTCCCGCCCGACCTCCGCGGCGAGGGTGTGAATGCCCACCGGGAACAGCGCCGAGCACCAGCCGCCGTTGCGTCCGGACGCGCCGAAGCCGGCGATCTCGGACTCCACGATCGCCACGCGTAACGACGGGTCGGCCGCCTGCAGGTAATAGGCCGTCCAGAGACCGGTGAATCCCGCGCCGACGATAGCGACATCGACGTCGATGTCACGATCAAGGGGCGGCCGCGGAAGCAGCGGGCCGGGCAGCTGGTCGAACCACAGCGAGACGCCGCGGTAGTCCGTCACGACTTGTCCGCCCTTCCTCGACGACTTGTCCGCCCTTACGCAGTTCATGGCGCGTGGAAAGGCGGACATCTCTTGCGCACCCGGACGCGTCGTACGGCGGACAGGTCAGCCTAGATCGGCCTTCGGCGGGTTAGTTGAGCACGTCCGCGAGGGGGACGGCGGTGTAGCCGTGGGCCTCCGCGACCGGCGCGTTCGTCAGCTGGCCCTCGTGCGTGTTCAGGCCCAACGCCAGCGGGTGATCGAAGCGCAGGGCGTCGCGCCAGCC
>JAOPVG010000215.1 GCA_025966255.1 Jatrophihabitans sp. | reverse complement strand
CCGACGGCCAGCAGCGGTCGTCGAGAAGTGCCGACCACCTAGACTTCGGACGTGACGTCTTCAGGTCGGCCGGAGCCGATGATCGCGCCGAGCATCCTCTCGGCCGACTTCGCGTACCTCGCCGCCGCCGCCGACTCGGTCGAGGGGGCCGACTGGCTGCACGTGGACGTGATGGACGCCCACTTCGTGCCGAATCTGACGATCGGGCCGCCCGTCGTGAAGAATCTGCACCAGGCCACCGATCTCCCGCTCGACTGCCACCTGATGATCGACGATCCGGATCGGTGGGCGGCGGAGTATGCCGAGATCGGCGCCGCCAACGTCACGTTTCACGTCGAGGCGGCCCGGGATGCCGTGCAGACGGCGCGCGGCATTCGGGCCGGCGGCGCGCTGGCCGGGCTATCGGTGAAGCCGGGTACGCCGCTCGAGCCGTACCTCGAGATCCTGCACGAGTTCGACACCCTGCTCGTCATGACCGTGGAACCCGGCTTCGGCGGCCAGATGTTCATGGCCGAGGTGCTACCCAAGGTCCGGCTGGCCCGCGAGCACGTGCGCTCCGGACATCTGCGCCTGTTCATCGAGGTCGACGGCGGCGTTTCCGCCGACACCATCGAAGCGGCGGCCGCGGCCGGCGCTGACGTCTTCGTGGCGGGCTCGGCCGTGTTCGGTGCGGACGACCCGGGCCGGGCCGTCGAGGCGCTGCGCACGCAGGCCCGCGCCGCAATGAACGTCTGACCGCGGACGAGCTGGGCAGGAGCGGTGGTGCACATCAGCGAGGCCGAGCAGGCCGCGATGCACCGCGCCCTCGCCCTGGCCGAGACGGTGCGCGGGAGCACCAGTCCGAACCCGGCGGTCGGCGCCGTCGTGCTCGACTCGCTCGGCCGGTTCGCCGGTGAGGGTGCCACAGCGCCGGCCGGGGGTCCACACGCGGAGATCGCGGCGCTGGCGGCCGCCGGCGACGCCGCACGAGGCGGCACCGCAGTGGTCACCCTGGAGCCCTGCGCCCACACCGGGCGCACCGGCCCCTGCACGGACGCGCTTCTCGATGCGGGCATAGAGCGGGTGATCTATGCCGTCGACGACCCCACTCCGGAGGCTGCAGGCGGCGCCGAGCGGCTGCGCGAGGGCGGCGTCGACGTGGTGGGCGGCGTCGAAGTGCACGCCGCGGCAAGCGGGGCGCTGCGGCCATGGCTGCACGCAATGCGCTCGGGTCGTCCCTATGTCACCTGGAAGTACGCGGCCACCCTCGACGGCCGGGTCGCGGCCGCCGACTACACCTCCCGGTGGATCTCCTCGGCCGCGTCGCGCGCCGACGTGCACGGCCTGCGCGCCTCCGTCGACGCGATCATGGTTGGCAGCGGCACCGTCCTCAATGACGACCCACAGCTCACCGTGCGCAGCGACGACAACCTCGCCGGGCGGCAGCCGCTGCGGGTGGTCCTCGACCGGCGGCACCGCGTGCCGGATGACGCGCGGGTGCTCGACGACGCCGCGGAGACCCTCGTGCTCGACACCGCGGTGCCGCAATTCGCGCTGAAAGCGTTGTACGACAGGGGCGTGCGGCACGTGCTCCTCGAGGGCGGCCCTACCCTGGCAGGTGCGTTCGTCGAAGCCCGATGCGTCGACGAGGTGGTTGCCTACGTTGCGCCGATGCTGCTCGGCGCGGGCCCCGCGGCCCTGGGTGACGCAGGCATCGGAACACTGGCGGATGCCGCCATGTTGGACGTGGAGTCGGTCACAAGACTCGGCGACGACGTCAAGGTGGTCGCCCGGCCTCGTTGGGCCGAGCAGACGACAGAGGAGTAGACGAAGTGTTCACCGGCATCATCGAAGAGATCGGCGAAGTGGTCGGCCTCGACCACCGAGGCGACTCCGCCGTGCTGACGGTCAGCGCCGCCCGCATCGTCGACGACCTTTCCCACGGCGCTTCGATTGCCGTGAACGGTGTCTGCCTCACCGTCGTCGGATGGGACACCGCCGCCGAGCACGTCGCGGTGGAATTCGACGTGATGGGCGAAACCCTCAAGCGCTCGGTCGTCGGTGGCCTGAGCGGCGGTGACCCGGTCAATCTCGAGCGGGCCGTCCGCGCCGACGCCCGCCTCGACGGGCACGTCGTGCAGGGGCACGTCGACGGCACCGGCGTCGTCGTCTCGCGCACTCCCGGCAATGAGTGGGAATCGGTGCGCTTCGGCTTGCCGCCCGAGCTGGCCCGCTTCGTCGCCGAGAAGGGATCGATCGCCGTGGACGGCGTATCGCTCACGGTGAGCGCCGTCGGCCCGGACTGGTTCGAGGTCGGGCTGATCCCCGAGACACTGCGCGCAACGACACTGGGCCGAAAAGCTCCCGGTGACCCGGTCAACCTGGAGGTGGACGTGCTCGCGAAGTACGTGGCACGGCTACTGGAGACAACGCGATGAGCAGCGACACACGCCGGCGGGCTCAGTGACAATCCTGCGGCTCGACTCCGTCGAGCGGGCGATTGCCGAGATCAAGTCGGGCAAGGCGGTCGTCGTGATCGACGACGAGGACCGCGAGAACGAGGGCGACCTCATCTTCGCCGCGGAGCTCGCGACGCCGGAACTGATCGCCTTCATGGTGCGCTACACGTCGGGTTACATCTGCGTGCCGATCACCGAGGCCGATGCCGACCGTCTCGACCTCCCCCCGATGTTCCACACGAACCAGGACCGTCGCGGCACGGCCTACACCGTCACCGTCGACGCCCGCGAAGGCGTGTCCACCGGCATCTCGGCCAGCGACCGCGCCCACACCATCAGCCTGCTCGCCGATCCGGCGTCGAACGCCGCCGACTTCTCCCGACCCGGCCACGTGGTCCCGCTTCGGGCCAAGGACGGCGGCGTGCTACGGCGCCCCGGACACACCGAGGCGGCCGTCGACCTCGCGGTGCTGGCCGGTCTGCATCCGGCCGGCGTGCTCTGCGAGGTCGTCAGCGAGAAAGATCCCGGCGGCATGGCCCGGGCCGAGGAGCTGCGGGTCTTCGCCGACGAGCACGACCTCGCGCTGATCTCCATCGCCGACCTCATCGCCTACCGCCGCCGCTTCGAGAAGCTCGTCGAGCGAGTTGCGTCAGCTCGGGTGCCGCTGCGCTACGGCGAGTTCACTGCCGTCGGCTACTCGGCGAGCTACGACCAGCGCGAGCACATCGCGTTCGTGTTCGGCGACATCGGCGACGGCCAGGACGTCCTGGTGCGGGTGCACTCCGAGTGCCTCACCGGCGACGTGTTCGGCTCGCTGCGCTGCGACTGCGGTCCGCAGCTCGATGCCGCGCTGGCGGCGGTCGCGCGCGAGGGGCGCGGCGTCGTCCTCTACGTCCGGGGCCACGAAGGCCGCGGTATCGGCCTGCTGCACAAGCTGCAGGCCTACCAGCTGCAGGACTCCGGTGTGGACACCCTCGACGCGAACCTCGAGCTGGGTCTGCCGGCCGATGCACGTGACTACGGCACCGGTGCCCAGATCCTCGTCGACCTCGGCATCCACTCGATGCGGCTGCTGACCAACAACCCGACCAAGCGGGCCGGGCTCGAGGGCTACGGACTCCACGTCACCGGACGCGAGCCGCTGCCCGTCCATGCCAACCCGGAGAACTTGCGCTACCTCGAGACCAAGCGCGACCGGATGGGCCACGACCTGGACCTCGAAGCACGATGAGCGGTCACGGCGCTCCGACGTTGACGGTCGGCGACGGGTCGGCGCTCAAGGTCGCCGTCATCGCCAGCCAGTGGCACGCGACGGTGATGGACGGCCTGCTCGACGGCGCCCGCCGCGCCCTGGGCGAGGCGAAGGTGACGGACGTGACCGAGCTGCGCGTCCCCGGGGTCTTCGAACTGCCGGTCGCCGCCGCGCGCGTGAGCGAGGGTGGGTTCGACGCCATCGTGGCGCTCGGCGTCGTGATCCGCGGCGGCACTCCGCACTTCGACTACGTCTGCCAGGCGGCGACCACCGGGCTCACGCTCGTCAGCCAACGCACCGGCCTTCCGGTCGGCTTCGGGGTGCTCACCTGCGACGACGAGCAGCAGGCACTCGACCGCGCCGGGCTGCCCGGTTCGACCGAGGACAAGGGCCATGAAGCGGCTACCGCGGCGGTAGCGACGGCCATCACGCTGTCCCCGTGGTCACGCTGCCGCTAGGCCAGACGCGCTGCCTCGGCCGCTAGGGTCAGCACAGGGAGGGCGTGCCCCCAGGCCCGTCCACAGAGCATTCGGCTGGCAGAGATGAGGACATCATGGGCGCTTATCAGACCGTGGTCGTCGGTACCGACGGCTCCGAGACTTCGTTTCGCGCTGTGGATCGCGCCGCGGAACTAGCGCGCGATGCCGGCGCCGAGCTGGTCATTGCCTGCGCGTATCTACCGACCAAGCCCGACCCGGCCGTCCAGGACGCGCTGGGGGACGAGGCGTACCAGGTCGTCGGCTCCGCACCCGCCGACGACACCGTGAGCCGCGCGCGGGACCGCGCTGCCACCGCCGGGGCCACCAAGATCGACACCGTCGCGGTTCAGGGCCGGCCCGCAGCCTCGCTGGAGAAGGTGGCAAAGGAGCGCAACGCCGATCTGCTCGTCGTCGGCAACCGGGGCCTGAACACCCTTGCCGGGCGCATCCTCGGTTCGGTGCCGCTCGACGTTGCCCGGCACACGGGCACCGACGTGCTGATCGTGCACACCACCTGAGTGGACGGGACGG
>JAOPVG010000213.1 GCA_025966255.1 Jatrophihabitans sp. | reverse complement strand
CTGCCATCACGCCTCGGGTGAACGACCGCTGCAGGGCCACGTACACGACGATCACGGGCAACGCCGTCATCAGTGCCGCCGCCGACAGGTACGCGTAGTTGGTCGCGTGCTGGCCCTGGAAGACGGCCAGGGTCATCGGTGCCGTGACGTGCTGCCCGCCGGACAGCAGCACCAGCGGGACGAGCAGGTCGTTCCACGTCCAGACGAAGGTGAGGACGGCCAGCGCAAGCACCTGCGGTACTGCAGTGGGGATCAGCACCCGGGTCAGGATCATGAACGTGTTCGCGCCGTCCACGCGGGCCGCGTCGATGATCCCGGTCGGTGCGGACAGGAAGAACGAGCGCATCCAGAACGAGCCGAACGCCAGACTGAGCGCCGTTTCGACCATGATGACGCCCCACAGGCTGTCGTCGATGCCGAACGTCCGGAAGTCGAAGAACAGCGGGATGATCAAGGACTCGTTGGGCAACATCAGCCCGCCCAGCACGATCACGAACAGCACGCCGCGGAACGGAACGCGGAAGCTCGCGAACGCGTAGCCGGCCGGGATGGACAGCACGAGGGTGAGCAGCGTGGCCATGCTGCTGATCAGCAGACTCGTCCGTAACGCCTCCGGCAGCCCGGCCTCGCTCCACACCACCTTGAAGTTCGAGATGTGCGGCGTACCGAGGCTGATTGATCCCCCGACGTCCTGCGGCGAGCCCAGGGCCATGATCAGCACCCCGACGAGTGGCACCAGAGCGACCAGCCCCGCGATGACGAGGATGACGCCGGCCACGACCGACTGAGTCCGCGACGTCCTCATGAGCGCTTCCACGGACGCAGGATCAGCAGGCTCAGGACCATGATCAGTGCGGTGAGCAGGACGCCGAGCGCCGAGGCCTTGCCGAGTGTGCCGACGAAGAAGGCCTGCCTATAGACCATCCACGACGGAACTTCGGTCGACGTTCCCGGGCCGCCCTGAGTCGTCACGTAGATGAGGTCGAAGTTGCGGAGTGCGGCCGTGACGGCGAGGACCAGGACGACGACCACCTCTTGCCGCACGCCCGGCAGGGTCACCGCGAAGAACTCGCGCACCGGGCCGGCGCCGTCCAGTCGGGCCGCCTCGTACAGGTCCATCGGGATGCGCTGCACGGCGGCGAGCAGTAACACCATGACCAGCCCGTAGAGCATCCACGTGCCGATCAAGCCGACCGAAGGAAGGGCCCAGGTGAAGTCGCCAAGCCACGGTCGGGCCCAGCGGCCGAGACCCAGTGCGCGGAAGACAGCATTCACCGGACCGTCCGGCGACAGCAGCCAGCGCCAGGCAACACCGGTCACGACCGGAGCGATCACGTACGGGAGGAACAGGATCGTCCGCAACACGACGAGCCCGCGGACCCGGGTGCTGCCCATGATCCCGACCAGGATCAGCGCGACCGCCGTCGTCAGCCCGGCGTAGAAGCCGATCAGGATCACGGCGTGGGAGAACGCTCCGCGGACCTCCGAACTCCCCAGCGCGTCCCGGTAGTTCGCGAGGCCGACGTACTTCTTGGGAGTGATGCCGTCCCACGAGAAGAACGACAGGTACACGCTGTGCACAAACGGCGCGAGAAGGAACAGCCCGAAGACCACGAGGGCCGGCGCCAAGTAGACGTACCCGACGTATCGCGGCACCAGTCGCGTCTTGCGACTCCCCGGCCTCGGGCCCCCGGGGGTTTGGGCCCGAGGCCGGGTGGATGTGATCGCCACTAGCTGTGTGGTCCCTTTCGCGCGAGCACGTTCGTGACCACGGCCTACTTCAGCGAGCTGACGAACGGACCGAACGCGTCCTGCAGGCGGGACAGGAAGCTGTCGACCGACATCGATCCGGCCGCCAGGGACTCGAACCCGCTCTTGATCGCGTCGTACAGATCGGGAGCTCCCCAGTCGATGAACGGCACCGGCGAGCCGGACTTGATGACCGACAGGCCGTTCTTGATCGCGTCCTGGGACGGGCTCGGCAGGTTCGCCTTGCCCAGCGCGACGTCCAGGTCAGCCGGCGCGAACGAGGGCATGTTCCCGCTGGCCAGCAATGCGTCCGCGGACGTGGCGCTCGAGATGAAGTTGATGTACTCCGCCGCCAGGTCGTGATGCTTGGAGTGCGCAGGAATGGTCCACGGCATGTCGCCGGCCGCCACCGCGTTCGGTCCGGCGCCGGACACCGACGGGAAGACGACCATCTTGAACTTCTTGGTCTGGGCCGGCGTGCCGGGCAGCGGCATCAACCAGGACCCGGCGAGGTCGAACAGGCCGCTGCCGCCCGCGAACTTGGCGAAGGCCTCGTCGGTCTTGTACGCGGTGTAGTTCTTGGTGAAGTACCCCTTGTCGGACCAGGACTTCAATGTCTGCGCGGCCCACGCTGCCGCCGACGACTTGAACGTCGGTGCGTTGCGGTGGAACACGATGTCGTTGACGGCCTCGGGGCCGCCCTTGGCGAGCAGCAGCTCGCTCAACAGCCAGGCCGGCATCTCCCCGTTGGACGATCCGAACTGGAACGGGACCGCGCCCTTCTGCTTGGCGGCCGACAAGTCCTGCTCGAGCTCGGCGAAGGTCGTCGGCGGAGCGCTGATGCCGAGTTGGGATGCGACGTCCATGTTCATCAGCAGGCCGATCCAGGCGTTGGTGACCGAGATCCCCCAGAGCGGGCCGTCGCCCATCTTCACGCCGTTCGCGCTGAAGTGACCGTTGAGCTCGAGCAGCTTCGACGACTGGCGGCTGACCCAGTCGTACTTCTTGGCGTAGTCGTCGAGGTTGGTGAGCAGGCCAGCCTTCACGAACGTGCCCATGGCCTGGTAGCCCTGGTTGGTCTGAGTGACATCGGGCGGGTTCGAGCCGGACAGCTGCAGCTTCGCGGTCGAGACCACCTCGTCGAAGCTCTTCGTCACGAACTTGATCTTCACGCCCTTGTGCGCGGCTTCGAACTGCTTGTTCAGTTTCGCGTAGGCGGCGAGCAGGCCGGTCGCTCCGCCCGCGCCGTTCTGCACGACGAGGGTCGTCCCGGAACTGCCTCCTGACCCGCTCGACGAACACGCGGTGAGAAACAGACCGGCGGCGGCGCCCAGCGCCACGAGTGTCCGGCCGACCGTGCGGTGCGTTCGATACCCGCCGGGCCCGCCGCGACGTCGATCGTGCATGACAGCTCCTTCAGTTCTGGATGCGGTATGCATCGCGGGTGGTAGGCACCGAACCTCAGCGTCCCGACGCCTTGTCCGGCGCGGGCGCTGAGCCAACTGGTCTGTGTGGTGAACCAGTTTGGTGTTCGCGGGTGCGCGTGTCAAGGCTCGCGACGGGGCGCGTCGTACGGGCGTTTCTCGGCGCTGGACCCGGGGATCGATGGCTCTCCCTATGTGTCCGATGAGCCGGTAGTGTGCCTGCCGTGCAGACGGTCGTTGGCCTGCGGACGCGGCCACATTGGTGAAGGCGCTGGACCTTCGCGTTGCTGGCGTCGCGCGTGTGGAAGGTCGTAACCACGCCGTCGAGGCTTATCGAAGCCTCCAGGACGCCCTGAACGTCGGACAGTTCGCCGCCGGCACCCGGCTGCCCGGCGAGCGCCTGCTGGCGGCGCAACTCGGGGTCAGCCGGGCGACGTTGCGACAGGTGCTGACCGCCC
>JAOPVG010000191.1 GCA_025966255.1 Jatrophihabitans sp. | reverse complement strand
GTGCCGTCAAAGCCCACCGACAACCCCGAAGGTGTCGCCGTGAACGCCGCGGTCGGCGACACGTTCGCCGGTTCGCTGACCGTCACGCTGTGGGTCACCGAGTTCGGTGCGCCCTGGTTGTCGGTCACCGTGAGGGTCACCGAGTAGGTACCCGGACCGCCGTACACGTGCGTCGGGGATACGGCGCCACTCGTGCCACCGTCGCCGAAGTCCCACGCGTACGTGGCGATCGTGCCGTCGGGATCCCCGGTGCCGGTGCTGTCGAAGGCCACTGACAGGTTCGTCGGCGTCGCACTGAAGACCGCCGTCGGCGACTGGTTCGTCGGGACGTTCACGGTCACGCTCTTCGTCACCGAATTCGTCCCGCCGCGGTTGTCGGTCACGGTCAGCTTCACCTGGTAGGTACCGCTGGTCACGTACGTGTGGCTCGGCGCTGACTGGATGCTCGTGCCGCCGTCGCCGAAGGTCCACGAGTAGCCCGTGACGGTGCCGTCGGGATCCGAGGACCCGGTGCCGTTGAACGCGACGGTCGCTCCGGTCGGCGAACTCGTGAAGGCCGAGGTGGGCAGCGCGTTCACCGACGCCGGCGAGGCCTCGTAGTGCGCCCGCACCTGAGCCACCGTGAGCTCGCTGTTGTACACGGCCGCCTCGTCGAGCGTGCCGGCGAAGTACGAGCCGTTAGCGCCCCAGCCGGCGAGGTTGTCCCCGCCGATGCGCCAGTAGCCGCTGACGGCCTCAGCCCCGGTCTGCGGGTTGGTCGCCACGATCTGCCCGTCGACGTAGAGGGTCATGCCGTCCGGACCCTGGGTCGCCACGGTGTGGTGCCACTTGTTGTCGTTGTAGCTGCCGGCCGAGGTCGCCAGGTTGAGGGCCCCGGTGTAGGTACCGAACACCAGCTTGCCCGACGACAGCATGTACACGTGCCGGTCGTAGCTGGTGCTGTTGCCGGTCTGCGAATTGCCGAAGCCGATCAGCTTTCCGCCGCTGATCGAGTTCGTCTTGAACCAGACCTCCTCGGAGTACACGCTCGGCGCGGCGACCTGCTGGCCGGACGAGATCGTCCCGTTGATCCCGTTGAAGGTGACCGCCTTCGCCGGAGCGGAGACCGGGCTGGCCACGTTCTTGGTCGTGGTGCCGCGGTACGTGCCGTCGTTGAGGTTGCCGGACAGATCCACGGCGGTGGTGCCCGTGGTCTCGTCGAGCCGGTAGTACGCACTCGGCGAGTCGTTCCACACGGTGCTGCCATAGGTATCGGCCGGTGCCGTGCCACCGACGATCGAGCGGCCGCTGTCGATGTACTGCTGGCGGATCTGGCTGAGGGTCAACGCCGTCGGGAAGATGGCGACATCGTCGATCTTGCCGTTGAAGAAGCTGTTCCCGCTCCAGCTGGTGTCACCGCCGATTCGCCAATAACCGTTGTACGGCTGCCCAGTGGTCGTTCCGGTGTTGGTGCCGATCAACTTGCCGTCGATGTACAGCTTCATGCCCTCAGGGGACAGCGTGCCGACCGCCTGGTGGTACCCGCCATCGCGGTAGGTGTTCGGTGAGGTGACGATGAACGAAGCGCCGCGGTAGACGCCGAAGTTGACGTGCCCGGCGGCGTCCATGTAGAGGTGCCGGTCGTAGTTCGTACTGGTGCCGGTGTTCGCGTTCCCGAATCCGACGATCTTGCCGCCGCCGGTGGACGTGGTCGAGAACCAGGCGGACTCAGTGAAGACATCCGGTCCGGCGACCGCCGGCGTGCTCGGTGCGGCAAAGCCGGTCGTCGTGCCGTTGAACGTCGACGCCGTATCGCTGTCGTTGATCGCTCCCGCGGCGCCGGCGGTCACCCCGGAGTTGATGGTCTGATCGTCGAAGCCCGCCCGGTCGAAGTCGAGCGTCGCCCCGGTGGACTGGTCGAGCCGCCAGAAGTGATTCGCCCCCGCCGCCAGGACGTCGTTGACGTACGGCCCGTTCGCGGGGCCACCGCTGGCGAGCGTGGTGGCCGGGATGTTGTTGCTGGCCGGGTTGTTGCCGTCCGAGTCGAGGATGCGCACCCGGTAGGTGTACGTCGTGTTCGGCTGCAACCCCGTGTCGAAGAAGCCCATCGTCGCGGGCATCCACTGCAGCGACCGCGTGGTCGTGGTGTAGATCGGCACCCCGTTGCGGGTGAGCGTGTAGGTGAGATCCAAGTCGTCACGGTCGTAGTTGCTCGCCCAGGTGACCCGGACGGTGTTTCCGGAGATCGGCAGGGTGCTGAGCTTGACGTTGGCGGCACTCAACACGGGCCCTTGCTTCTTGGGCGCGATGGACGGGATTGCGAACCGCACCAGACCCTGCTGCGCAACTCCGTTGACGCGGGGGAACTCACCGCCCTCGACGACGTACTGGGAGTTACCGGCTACGCTCCACGCGGCCTGGTTCTGCCCGGTGTAAGCGCCGGCGGTCATGTCCGGCAGCCAGTTGATCAGCGACGGGCTGGGCTGACCGGCGAAGTTGCCGTAACCCCCGCCGGGCTGGCCATTGGTCTGCACCGTGCCGGTGGCGTGGTTCGTGAACGCGGTCGATCGGAACCATCGGTTGCGCGGGTTGGTGTCCGGGAAACCGCCGATGTTCGTGCAGTAATGCTGGTGGCTGACCGAGTAGAGCACGTCGCCCGAGGCGAAGGTGCCGTAGGTGTCACCGTGGCAGTCGGCGAGGTAGTTGATCGTGCCGGTCTCCGGGTCGGCCGACATGTTGCCCTCGAAGTTGCCGCCACTGCCGAACACATAGGACGAACTGAAGATCGAGGTGCCGTCGGTGGACAGGTTGAGCACCGCCGCCGTGGAGCCACCGTCCTGGACGACCTGGTTGGCCGCCCACGGAACCAGCGCGCCGCTGGGATCGATGGCGCCCAGCCCGTAGGCCGCTGCGCCGTTGATGTTCTGGAACGACCCGCCGACGATCACCTTGGATCCGCTCGGCGTTACCTGGATTGCGTTGACCGCAGCGTCCGCAGACGGTGCCCACGCGAGCAGCGCACCATTCGTCGGGCTGAATGCCGCGAGTCGCGAGCGGGGCACGCCGTTGGCATTGCTGAACGAACCACCGACGTAGACCGCGTCATTGGTCGCGGAGATGCTGTACACGGCGGCGTCGAGACTCGGCGTGAAGCTCGTGAGCAATGCACCGGTCGACGTGCTGTATGCGGCGATGCGGAATCGGTTGACGCCGTTGGCCTGGGTGAAGTTGCCGCCGACGTAGACGCGTGAGCCATCGGGCGAGACCGTGATGGCCTTGACCTCGGCATTCATCGACGGGGCGAAGGACGTCACCAGGTTGCCCGTCGTGAGGTCATAGGCGAGCAGGTTGTTGCGCGGCGTGAGCTGCGTACCTGGCGCGGCCCCGGCGGGTCGCGCGTTGGCGAACTCACCGCCTGCATAGACGGTGTTGCCCACGACCTCCTGGGTCCACACCACGCCGTCGATCTGCACCGTCGGCAAGCCATCGGCCGTGACGTTGGCCGCGCTGCGGGCCACGATCGGCGAGACACCGGCCGGCGGCGCCGCACCGGCACCGGGCGCCATTGCGACCGTGAGCGCGACCAGACCCGTCGACACCAGAAGGCCCGCGGTCAGACCGGCCACGGGCCGACGACCATGTGGCAGTGAGATGTGCATTGCCGTTTCCCCCGATTGTTACGCAGTACCGACGAACAGAACGACCGGCGATGCGGCCGAGTAAGTGACGCTGACTGTCACGGGATTCGTGAAGCCTGCGGGTAGGTGGAACACATAGACACCGGACGCCGTGGCGCCCGCGCCAAGGGTCGGGCGAACCCGGTGCGACGACGTCTCGAGCAGGACCAGCGGCGTCTTGTGCATGTCGGCGACGTTCACCACGACATTGCCGGTGGCGACCGAGGTCTTCGACGTGTTCGTGAACGCAACGGTCAGCGACAGCGCCGGCCCCGAGACCTCGCCCGGGATGCGGCCCGTCGCGTCGACGCGGGACACCGCGCGCACGCGCGCCGTGACCGAACGGTCGAACCGTGCCTCGGCCGTGAGCGGAACCGGCTTGAGCGTGCGGATCGTTCGCGCGGCAACCGTGGAATCGATGCTGCCCGGTGTGGCCGCCGGTACCGGCGTCTTCGGCACCGGCTTCAACGTCGGGCTTGGCGCCGAACTCGCGGACGCGCTGCCAGTCGGCTGCGATGTGGCCGAACTGGTGCGGTTGGCCGACGGTGAGGACGTGCAGGCGGCAAGCAGCACCGCGGCACCTAGCGCTACCCACAACCACGCCACTGTTCGCAGCTTGGTTGTGGGGGCAGAAAACAGCCCACCCACAGCATCCCCCGATGATGTCCCCCGAAGTCATCACGCAGCAGCGCGAAGACCAGCCAAAGATTATCAACCGTTTTCGTATGCCGCCAGCGGTAGCCGTAAGTCAGCAACAAATTCGTATCTCACACCGGCCATTTGTGGACAGAAGGTCGTAGAGATGCATAGTTCTCGACGTCCGCGGCATTTGCAGAAACTGCCATCTCGACCAATTGCCCAGGCGTGATTGCATAAAGTCCGAGTTGTCGAGATCGACTGGCGGGCGGCCGGTTGGACCGCCGTCCGGCCCGCGATCCCGGGGCGCCACAGTGGCTGGGGTCTCCGTAGCCGGGTCGTGACCATTGCCCCTAATACCGTACGAAAGGCCCGTTCACCCGGGTCGACTCGACTGCTGACCCGACCGAAGCGCACCGCTGCAGCGCAACGAATCGGGACTAAAGGCCTCGCGAACCGTTACGGTATAACCGGCGGATGAGTCGGATTCAACACCCGGCAATCAACGGCGACAATTACTGAGAGCAACCAATTGATTTCGCAGCGTTAGTAATACGGCACGTCCAGGCTATGTCGTCCCGTCGCGGACTTGCTCACTACGGCGATGCCGACCGAGCGCAGGTCCACCGTCAGCGCAAAGCGGGGGTCGTCGACGATCGT
>JAOPVG010000188.1 GCA_025966255.1 Jatrophihabitans sp. | reverse complement strand
CACGGGCGGCAGGGGCGGGAAGGGCGCGGGACTGACCGGCGCCGGCGCCGGGACGGGCGCCGGTGCCGACGGCGGCGTCGCGAAGCTCGGTGAGACGGGGCGGGCCGGGCGCACGTCGTCCTCGGCCTCGGTCACCGGGCGGCCGGCCGGACGCACCCGGGTCGGCTCGACCCGGGACTGCTCCACCCGGGACTGCTCGACCCGGGACTGCTCCACTCGGGACTGCTCGACGGTGGACTGCTCGACCCGGGACTGCTCGACAACCTGTCGCACTGAGGTCATCCGGGTCTGCTCGGCGTTACCGCCGAGCGTCAGCACGGGCATGGAGCCACTCTCGCTGGCCACCTTGAGCTGACGCACCTCGTGCTGCAGCGCCTCGAGGTCCGAACCGATCAGCCGGGTGGTCTCGATGCGCTCGAGGCGTAACTGGCCGCCAACCTTCTCCAGCAAGTCCTGCCGCAGCTGGGCGATCTCGGAGCGCAACACCGATACCTCGCGCGTCATCGTGGCGTTGATCTCGCGCCGCAGCATGTGCTCGAGTCGGGCTTCGTACGCGCGGCGCGCGGCGACGTCTTCGGCCCGCTCGATTGTGTTGGCCGCGCGGACCGCGAGCTCGGCGCCCACCACCCCCGCGGTCTCCAAGTCGGCCTCGGCCAGGTGCGCCCCGCGGCGGGCGCCGAACATCGAATAGGCACCCAGGAGCAAGCCCCACAGACCGGTCAGCACGCCGATCTCGATGCGCTTCTGTGTGGTACTGGTCACTATCAGCCAGACCGCGACCGCACCGAGGGCGATTGCGAGGGCGAATCCGACTCCACGCAGGACGACTCCACGCGTCATCGGCGGGGCGTCGGGGGGCATCACCGGGCCAGCTTAGTCAACTACGCCAGACCCGCAGCCCCGGCGGAAAATCCTCTCAGCCGACGGCCGGACGCATCACTCCCGTTCGTCGCGATCCCGGCCTGGGTCGATGCCGGCGCGCTCAAGTAACAGGCCCGCTACGACGAGTAGCAGGGCGGCCGCCAGCAGCAGGGCGGCGACCCGGGCGTCATTCGCCGCAACGTGGACGGTCCGGACGTCGGGCAGCACGCGGGCGAGCAGGGCCAGCGCCCCGCCGACAACTCCCGATCCGACGAGCGAGGACGCCTTGCCCAGCGCGACGCACCGCGCGATGACGAGAGCGGCCATCGGCTTGGCATCCGGGTCGTGCCGCACCGCCGCGCCCACTCGCCGCGCCGCCACCAATTCCGCCGCACCCAGCGCGGCCAGCGGGATCGGCACCAGGATCTGCAGCGGCGGCATCGAGTTGTAGGAGAACCGCAACAGCACGTACACGGTGATGCCGATGACGAGCAGCGGCACCGCGAGGTCGCTCAGGCGGGTACGGCGCATGCCGGGGCGATCGGTCATTGCAGCACCCGCCCCGTCATCAGCCGGACGGCCACGAGATCAGCCGCCGGCAACTGGGCGATCCACGCGCCGAGCGGCTTGCCGGACAGCGTGGCCTCGGGGTCGGCGGCCAGCCACGGCACCAGAACGAAGGCCCGCTCGCCCGCCCGCGGGTGCGGCAAGGTGAGCTCTGGGTCGTCACTCACCACGTCGTCGACCGCCACGACGTCCACGTCGAGCGTCCGCGGACCCCAGCGGATGCCGCGCGTGCGCCCCGCCGCATTCTCGGCCGCCTGGGCGCGCGTGAGCCATTCGCGCGGGCCGGCCGATTCGTCGGCGACGACGACCACCGCATTCAAGTAGTCCGCCTGCGGTACCGGACCCCACGGCGGCGTCTCGTACACCGGCGAGACCGCCCGCAGCCACGGCCGCATGGCGTCGACCGCACTTTGCAGCGCCGCAAGTCGGTCGCCCAGGTTCGACCCCAGCGAAAGCACTGCGCTCATGCGCGCTCCCGGCGGATCGTCACGGCCACATCGTCGAAGCTCAACGGGATGGGCGCCTGCGGTTTGTGGACGGTGATCGTGGCGGCATCGATCCGCGCGTCAACCAGGCAGGCTTCGACCAAGCGGGCGGCGAGGGTCTCCAGCAGGTTCACCGGCTCGCCGGTGACGACGTCGGCCAGCCGCTGGGCCAGTTCGCCGTAGTGGACGGTGTCGGCCAGCGCATCCGACGCGGCCGCGGTCGCCGTGGACAGCTCCAGCACGACGTCCACCACGAAGTCCTGTCCGTCCCGGCGCTCGAAGTCGAAGACACCGTGGTGGCCGCGCACCCGCAGCCCGGTCAGCGCGATCCGATCACTCACGTTGACCCCGCCCGGCGCGAATTGCCGCCACCGCCAATGCCGCGTCGACCGACGGCCGCACGTCGTGCACCCGTACGCCCCAGACGCCGGCCTCGGCACAGTGGGCGGTGATCGCCGTCGTCGCGTCCTCGCGCTCGTCGACCGGTCGCGGCGTGCCATCCGGAGCCGCGAGCAACCGGCCCAGGAAGGACTTGCGCGACGCCGCAACCAGCACCGGCAGGCCGATCTCGACCAAGGTGTCCAACGCGGCCAGCAGCGCCCAGTTGTGCGAACCGGTCTTGGCGAAGCCCAAGCCCGGATCGATCACCAGCTGGCTGGCCGGCACATTGGCCGCGATCGCGGCATCCACCCGCGCCAGAAGCTCGGTGCGCACGTCCTTGACGACGTCGTCGTAGCGCGCGAGATCACTCATGTGCTCGCTGTGCCCGCGCCAGTGCATGAGGATCCAGGGGCAGCCGAATTCGCGCACGACCGCGGCCATGTCCGGATCGGCCAAGCCGCCGGACACATCGTTCACGACGTGCACGCCGGCGGCCAGCGCCGCCGCGGCGACCTCGGCCCGGTAGGTGTCGACGCTCAGCGGCACGTGGGCGTCGACCAGACCCTCGACCACCGGCATGATCCGGCGAAGCTCCTCCGCCGCCGGCACCCGTTGCGCACCGGGGCGCGTCGACTCGCCGCCGACGTCGATGAGATCGGCGCCTTCGGCCCGCATCGCCAGCGCCCGGTCGATCGCGTCGTCGACGGAGGAGTACCGGCCGCCGTCGGAGAACGAGTCAGGGGTTACGTTCAGGACGCCGAGGACGCAGATCCGGTCCGGACGGGTCGGGATGGCGGTCACGCGCGGTCACCTCCCGAGGATCAGGCTCAGCGCTTCTGCGCGGGTGCGCGGGTCGTCCTGGAACAGGCCGCGTACCGCCGAAGTCATGGTGCGCGCGCCGGGCTTGCGGATGCCACGCATGGCCATGCACAGATGCTCGGCCTCGATGACGACGATGACCCCACGCGGCTCGAGCCGCCGGGCGAGCGCGTCGGCGATCTGGCCGGTCAGCCGCTCCTGCACCTGCGGCCGGCGGGCGTAGAGATCGACGACGCGGGCCAGCTTCGACAGCCCGGTGATCCGGCCGTCCAGACCCGGGATGTAGCCGACGGCGGCCGAGCCGTGCCACGGAATGAGGTGGTGCTCACACGTCGAGTAGAGCGGGATGTCCTTGACCAGAACGAGCTCGTCGTGATGCTCGTCGAAGGTCGTCTGCAGCACCTCGTCCGGGTCGACGTGCAGGCCGCCGAAGATCTCGACGTAGGCCCGAGCGACCCGGGACGGGGTGGCCAGCAACCCGTCGCGGTCGGGGTCCTCGCCCACCGCGATGAGGATCTCGCGGACGGCCGCCTCCACGCGGGCGAGGTCAACCGATCCGCGTTCGCCTGGAACCGAACGGGGAGTGGTCTCGCTCAACCCTGGCCGCCACCGGACGGGTTGTCGTAGGACGAGCCCGTCGGCGGCGGGTACCCGCCGTACGGCTGCCCGGACGTCTCGCCGTTCTGCGGTCCGAAGTAACCGCTCGGGGCCGCCGGTGGTGGCTGCGGCGCGTTCGGCGCCGGCGTCACGCCGGGCATCGCCTTCTCCGAGTCGTCGCCGTTGGCGCTGTGCTTGCCGTTGGTCGAACCGTTCGGTGACGGCTTACGCAGCGTGGTGGGGATGTCAACCGGCGGACGATCGCTGGGCGTGCGCTTGCCGAACGCACTGAACGTGCTGTGCGGCGGGCGCTTGTGCACCCCGGCCAGGATGCGCTCGAGGTCGTCCTTGGCGAGCGTCTCCTTCTCGACGAGCTCGAGCACCATCGCGTCCAGAGCGTCGCGGTGCTGCTGCAGGATCTCCCACGCTTCGTCGTGCGCGCCTTCGATGATGTCGCGGACCTCGGAGTCGATGTCCGCGGCGATGTCCTCGGAGTAGTCGCGCTGGTGGCCGTAGTCGCGGCCCATGAACGGCTCGGCGTCGCCGGTGCCGTACTTGACCGCGCCCAGCTTCTGGCTCATGCCGTACTCGGTGACCATCGCGCGGGCCAGCTTGGTGGCCTTCTCGATGTCGTCGGAGGCACCGGTCGTCGGCTCGTGGAAGACGAGTTCCTCGGCGGCCCGGCCACCCAATGCGTAGACGAGCTGGTCGAGGATCTCGGCGCGGGTCTGCGTGTAGCGATCCTCCAGCGGCAGCACGAGCGTGTGCCCGAGCGAGCGGCCGCGGGGCAGGATCGTCACCTTGTGCACCGGGTCGAGGTTCGGCATCGCCCAGGCGGTGAGCGCATGGCCGGACTCGTGATAGGCGGTGACCCGCTTCTCCTTGTCGCTCATTGCCCGGGTCTTGCGCTCCGGCCCGGCGATGACGCGGTCGATGGATTCCTCGAGCGCCTCGGTGGTGATCAGCCGGCCGTTGTTGCGGGCGGTGAGCAGCGCAGCCTCGTTGATGACGTTCGCGAGGTCGGCCCCGGTGAAGCCGGGCGTGCGACGGGCGATGATGCCGAGATCGACATCCGCGGCAAACGGCTTGCCCTTTGCGTGCACCTTCAGCACGGCCTCGCGGCCGATGACGTCGGGCGGCCCGACGCCGATCTGGCGGTCGAAGCGGCCCGGGCGCAGCAGCGCGGGGTCGAGGATGTCGGGACGGTTGGTGGCCGCGATGAGAATGACGCCACCCTTGACGTCGAAGCCGTCCATCTCGACGAGCAGCTGGTTCAGCGTCTGCTCGCGCTCGTCGTGACCGCCACCCATACCGGCGCCGCGGTGGCGGCCGACGGCGTCGATCTCGTCGACGAAGACGATCGAAGGGGCGTTGGCCTTGGCCTGCTCGAAAAGGTCGCGGACGCGGCTCGCGCCGACACCGACGAACATCTCGACGAAGTCCGAGCCGGAGATCGAGTAGAACGGCACCCCGGCCTCACCCGCGACAGCGCGGGCCAGCAGGGTCTTACCGGTACCGGGCGGGCCGTAGAGCAGCACGCCCTTGGGTATCTTGGCGCCGATGGCCTGGAACTTGGCCGGATTGGCGAGGAACTCCTTGATCTCGTGCAGTTCCTCGATCGCTTCGTCGGCGCCCGCGACGTCAGCGAACGTGGTCTTGGGGGTGTCCTTGCTCACGAGCTTGGCCTTCGAGCGTCCGAAGCTCATCACTCGGTTGCCGCCGCCCTGCACTTGACTCATGACGAAGAACAGCACGCCGACGATCAGCAGGATGGGCAACAGACTCACCAGCAGGGACAGCCAGGTGTTCTGCTTGCTGACCACGGTGCGGAAGTTGAGCGGCGCGTTGTTGGCGCCCTTCGCGTGGGTGAGGGTGCTGTAGATCTGCGACTCGGAGTCGGCCGGGTACTGGGTGCTGATCTTCGTGTATTTGCCCTGGAACTTCGTACTCAGGTCGAGTTGGAGCGTCTGCTCCTTGTCCTGAATTACGGCGTTCGTGACGTGGCCGCTGGTGACCTGGGCCAGGGCGTCAGACGTGCTCACACCGTGGTAATCACTGCCACCGGAGAGCAGCCCGGGCAGGACGAGAAAGCCGAACAGGATCAGGATGGCCCACAGCCACCATGACCGAAGTAGACGCTTGCGATTCATATCGTTATCACGAACGGATGGCCGCCCGCGTTCCTTCCCGCGCTGGAGGCAATGTTCGCCCTCTTCCTGAGGCTTCGACGGTACACGTCACCTGGTGTACACCGACGGCTTCAGCCGCCCGACGTAGGGCAGATCGCGGTACCGCTCCGCATAGTCGAGGCCATAGCCCACCACGAATTCGTTGGGGATGTCGAATCCGACGTACTTGACGTCCACGTTGACCTTCACCGCATCAGGCTTGCGCAGCAGCGTCACGATCGAGATCGAGGCCGGGTTGCGGCTGCTCAGGTTCTTCAGCAGCCACGACAGCGTGAGCCCGGAGTCGATGATGTCCTCGACGATCAGGACGTGCTCCCCGGCGATATCGCGGTCGAGATCCTTGAGGATCCGCACCACCCCGCTGGTCTGGGTGCCGCTGCCATAGGAACTGACGGCCATGAACTCCATCGTCGACGGCCGCTCGAGCGCTCGGGCGAGATCGGACATGAACATCGCCGCGCCCTTGAGCACCCCGACGAGCATCGGCTCCCGGCCGGCGTAGTCGCTGTCGATCTCCTTGGCGAGTTCGGTGATCCGCTCGGTGATCTGCTCTGCGGACACCACAGTCGCTTCGATGTCGGCGTCGAGTTCTGACACGTCACTCCTGTGCGCGGGGAAAGGGACCGGGGTCGACCGGATCGGGATACACCTCGAGTCTCCCAGACGTCCGCCGCACCGCCACGCCCCCCGGCAGGTTCACCGGGCCCTGCCCGTGCCACGCGGTGATCAAGGAATCGACGGCCGCGGTCCGCTCAGCGCTCAGCGGCTGCGCCCCGGCCTGCCGCGTCCAGGCCCGCAGCACCCGGGTGCGGACGGCGCGCGGCAGCGCGGCGACGAGGTCGAGGTCGAGCTCCGCCCGTGCTCGATCAACTCGCCCGTCGCCGGGCCGCAGGCCGGTAGCGCGCGAGTCGATCACGCCGAGGACGGCGGCGGCCTCAGCATCCAACGCAGCCAGATCGTCGCGGAGCAGTTCGGTGGTGCGGGCCAGCGCCTCGGCCACGCCGCCGTGCAGCACGTCCTCCAGAAGAGGCAGCACCTCGGCCCGCAGCCGCACCCGCTGGAACCGCGGGTCGGTGTTGTGCGGGTCCGACCACGGCTCGAGCCCGAGCGCCGTACATGCGGCCTCGGTCGTCGCCCGGCGCAACCCCAGGAAGGGACGCAGGTACCGTCCGTCCGCCGCGGCCATGCCGATGATCGAGCGCGGCCCCGACCCCCGGCCGAGCCCGAGAAGCACCGTCTCGGCTTGATCGTCGAGCGTATGGCCGAGCAGGACCCGGGCCCCGAGCGCGGCCCCGGCGGCGGCCAAAGCGGCGTAGCGGGCGTCGCGCGCCGCGGCCTCGGGCCCGCCGGCGCGGCCGACGGCCACCCGCACCTGCTCGACCGGGTCCAGCCCGAGTTCGTAGCCGACGGCGGCGACGCGCTCGGCCTGCTGAGCGGAGTCCGCCTGCAGGCCGTGATCGACGGTCACGAGTCCGGCCCGGATCCCGGCGCGGGGGGCGACGAAGGCGGTCGCGGCGGCGAGCGCGAGTGAGTCGGCGCCACCCGAGCAGGCGACGAGCACCGGGGCGTCCGAACCGGCGAGCGCCGCGCGGACGGCCGACCGGATCGCCGCGACCGCGGGGGCCGGACCCATCAGGTCAGCCCCACCAGGTCAGGCGTGTACGCGGGCGATCCACTGTTGCGGATCGGAGATCTCGGCCTTGGTCGGCAGCGTCTCGCGGGAGGACCAGATCGCGTTGAAGTCGTCGACGCCGATGCGGTCGACGACCGTGCGGACGAACGCCGATCCGTCGACGTACTGACGGGTCTTCGCCTCCATGCCCAGCAGGCGGCGCAGCAGCCGGTCGAGGGGGTTGCCACCCCGGCGACGGCGGGAGGAGAACCGGCTCTCGATCACCTTCTGGCTGGGGATGACGCTCGGCGAGACGGCGTTCATGACGTACTCGGCGTGGCCCTCGACCAGCGACATGAAGGCAGTGACGCGGTCGAGCACCTCGCGCTGCTCGGGCGTGGCCAGCACCGACAACAGGCCGGCGCCGTTGCCCTGGCCGCGCACCACCTTGACGAGCTCACCCACTGCACCGGAGAGCCGCTTGCGCATCTCGGCCGGATCCGTCTCGATCGTGGCGGTGAGCGCGTCCACTTCGTCGAACATGTGCTGGCGCAGCCACGGGACGGCAGTGAACTGGACGCGGTGCGTGACCTCGTGCAGGCAGACCCACAGCCGGAAGTCGCGTGGATCGACCTTGAGCTGCCGCTCGACCGCCACCAGGTTCGGCGCGACCAGCAACAGCTGACCGCCGGACCGGTCGAAGAACTCGAACTGCCCCAGGACCTTGCCCGACAGGAAGCCGAGCACGACGCCGACCTGCACCCCGGTCACGCGCCCGCCGACGCGCTCGGCGACCCGGCCGACCGGGTGGTCTTCGGTGAGCCGCTCGACGATCGGCGACATGATCGTGCGCATGCCGCCGGCGTTGGCGTCGATCCAGGCCGGTCGGTCGATGACGCGGGTGACGGCCGTGACGGGCGGCTCGTGGAGATGGGTGAGGTCGGCGACGTGGTCGGCCGCCTGGGCCGTCGCGCGGTAGAGCTCGCCGACGACATCGTCGGCCTCTCGTCGGGAGACACCTGGGGAGGGCGGGCTGAACCGCTTCGCCGCGCGGGCCGCGACGTCCCAGTCGATGAGCGAGGTCACGAGGGCCCTCGCTGCGCTCGGGGTGGGGCTCCGCGGACCGTGCAGTCCCGATTCGCTCCGCAAGCGTCGCTCATGACATACACGCTACCGACCGCCGGACCGATCTGCCGGGAGCGCGAGGGCCGGCTCAGCTGACGCCTATCCAAACCCTGGTAGCTGATCGACTGCTTGCCCTTGTCGCGCCGCGGCGGCGCGGGATCAGCGGCAGCCGCAGCCCGCGAGCCGGGCGGCGAGCACGTCGAGCGCGGCTTCCGCGGCGGGGGTCGCCCCCGTCCGATCGGCGATGAAGGCGAATGCGAGCAGCCGGCCGTCCCGGTCGTGGACGAGCCCGACCAGCGACGAGACGCCGGTCAACGTGCCGGTCTTGGCCCGGATCACCCCCGCACCGGCCTGGGTCGAGCTGCCCCTGTACCGGCTGGCCAGCGTGCCCGACCAGGCCGCGACCGGCAGCGCGCTGGCCACGGAGTGCAACGCCGGGGCCGATGACGCGGACACGGTCCGCAACACTCCGGCGAGCGCGGCCGGGCTCACCCGGTCGCCCGCCGCCAGCCCGCTGCCGTCGAGCAGGCCCGGTCCCGGGTCGGTCCCGAGGCGGCGCACGACCACCCGAACCGCCGCGGCGGCACCGGCAAACGACGCCGGGGTGTGCTCGGCGAGTGCGACCTGCCGGGCCAGGCATTCGGCGATGACGTTGTCCGAGGTCTGCAGCATCTGCTCGACGAGCGTCGCCAACGGTGCCGATTCGACCCGCGCCAGGACCGCGGCGCCGGTGGGCGCCTTGGCTCGGGACACCGGCAGGCCCGGGTTGCCCAGCGCCGCCGCGAGGGCGTGTGCGGCCGGCAGGTCGGGCTGGGCGCTGCGGACGGCGTCGCCCGGTGCGGCCCGGCCGCCATCGGCCAGCACGGCCGTGATCGCTGAGGCGTAGGTACTGGGCACGTCCTCGGGCGCCCAGTTCGGCGAGATGGTTGGCCCGCTGAACAGCGAATCGTCGACCACGATCTGGGTTGCTCGCACGTTCTTGGCCCGCAGTTGCGCGGCGAGGTCGGTGATCCGCGCGGCGCCGGGATACGCGCCGGACGCGCCCTTCGCCGCCGCCGTGAGGGTGGGGTCACCGGCGCCGACCAGCACGATCGCGCCGCCGCGGCCGGCGACGACCGACGTGGTGATGCGGTCGGTGGGCTTGCGGACGGCGAACAGTGCCGCGGCAGTGACCACCTTCGCCGTCGAGGCCGGGGGAGCGGCCGCAGCGCCGCCCCGGTCGTACAGCACCGTCCCGGAGCGGACATCCACCACCCGTGCCCGCAGCTGCTGGCCCAGACCGGGCGCGCTCAGTCCGGGCGCGAGCACCTGGGCCACGGCCGCCGGGCGGGGCGCTGCGCCGGCGCTGCCGCTCGCGACGGGACTGGGCGTGGAGCCGGCGGCGGCGTACGCGGCCGGCGTCGAGGCGGGAGAGCTGCTGCTCTTCGCGGTGTCTGCGGCGCGAAGGGCGTGCGTTTCGGCGTAGCCCCCGATGCCCGCGCCGGCCGCGAGGACGACCACGAGGCCGACCAACCCCGCAGTACGTACGCGAGACGACCCCATGATGCGTCAGACTAAGCCAAGCCCAACCTGACCCAAATCTGCACCCAACCGAGGGAGCCACCGCCGTGGAGTTCGACGTCCTGATCGAGATCCCGCGGGGGAGCAAGAACAAGTACGAGGTCGACCACCGCTCCGGCCGCATGCGCCTCGACCGCACGCTGTTCACCTCGACCCAGTACCCGGCGGACTACGGCTTCATCGAGAACACGCTCGGCGAGGACGACGATCCGCTGGATGCCCTCGTCCTCATTCACGGTGATCCGCTGTTCCCCGGCGTCCTCGTCCGCTGCCGGGCGATTGGCATGTTCCGGATGACCGACGAGAAGGGCGGCGACGACAAGGTCCTGGCCGTTCCCGTGGCCGATCCCCGCCTTGAGCATCTGCGCGACATCCACCACGTCCCCGAGTTCGACCGGCTCGAGATCCAGCACTTCTTCGAGGTCTACAAGGAACTCGAACCGGGCAAGAGCGTCGAAGGCGCCAACTGGGTCGGCCGAGCCGAGGCCGAGGCCGAGATCGCCCAGTCCTACCAGCGGGCCGCCGCCCAGTCGGAGCACAGCGAATCCTGAACCTGCTGCTCCCTTCGCTGAGAGGCGGATCCCCGCATTGACGAACACTGCTGTTCGTCGATAGCTTTCCTGGTCATGCGGCTCGACGGGAAACGGGTGTTGATCACGGGGGCGGCGAGCGGTATCGGCCGGGCCACCGCGGTCGGGGCCGCGCGCGAGGGCGCGATCCTCTACCTCACCGACCGCAATGCGGAACCGCTCGCCGCCACCGTGGCCACGATCGAGGCGGCCGGCGGGCAGGTCGGGTTGGCGTCCGCCGCAGACGTCTCCGACCTCGCCCAGGTCCAGTCACTGGCCGCGGCAGTGCACGCCCACGGTGGCAGCGTCGACGTCGTCATGAACATCGCCGGGATCTCGGCCTGGGGAACGGTCGATCGCCTCGAGCACCGCCACTGGCGCTCGATGGTGGAGGTGAACCTGATGGGTCCGATCCATGTCATCGCGTCCTTCCTGCCCGCGATGATCGCGGCCCGGCGCGGCGGGCATCTCGTCAACGTGTCCTCGGCCGCCGGCCTGATCGGGCTGCCGTGGCATGCCGCGTACAGCGCCAGCAAGTTCGGCTTGCGCGGGGTGTCGGAGGTGCTCCGCTTCGACCTGCGCGAACACGGCATCGGCGTCAGCCTCGTCTGCCCCGGCGGGGTTCGGACCCCGCTCACCGACACCGTCGAGATCGCCGGAGTGGATCAGACCGGCCGCGCCTTCACCCGCATGCAATCCCACTTCCGCCGCCGGGCCGTCACCCCCGAGCAGGCGGCCACGGCGATCCTGCGCGGCGTGTACCGCAACCGCTACCTGGTTTACACGTCCCGTGACATCCAGGCGATCCACCTGCTGCAGCGGATCTGTCCACCGGTCTACGTCGCCCTGATGCGCGGCCTGAACCGGGCCATGCGCCGCGCGCTTTCGCCGGCGACGACTTCGCGGGCCGCGGCATGAGCGCCCCGCGAATCGCGCCCGGTACCCGGTCGGACATCGGGCTGTTGGCTTGGTCGATCGCCCGGGCCGCCGGGCTCGTCGCCCGCACCAATCCGCCGAACCTGTTCCTGACGATGGGCCGGCAGCGCAAGCTGTTCCGCAGTTGGTTGCGGTTCGCCGGTCGGCTGATGCCCGGCGGCACGCTGCCCCGGCGCGAGACCGAGCTCGTCATCCTGCGCGTCGCGCACCTGCGCGGGTGCGCCTACGAGTTCGAGCATCACGTCCGCCTCGGTCGGCGGGCCGGGGTGACTGCGCCGGATGTCGATCGGGTCAAGGCCGGTCCGGACGCGACGGGTTGGTCCCCGCGGGAGCGGACGCTGCTTCGGGCCGTCGATGCCCTGCAGCGCGACCAGGATCTCGACGACGCCACCTGGATCGAGCTGCGCGCGCACCTCGACGACGCCACCGCCGTCGAGTTCCTGCTCGTCGTCGGCCACTACGACCTGCTCGCGACGTTCCTGCTCACCCTGCGCGTCGAGCCGGACCGGGTCCGGTGACCGACGCCCGAAGCGCCCAGCTGCCGCGGGGGCGACACCACCTCAGCCGCGACGACGTCGTCGGGGCCCAGCGGGCCCGAATCCTGCAGGCGCTGGCCGAGACGATGAGCGAGCGCGGGTACGTGGGCACCCCGGTGGCCGCGATAGTCGAGCGGGCCGGGGTGTCCCGCGAGACCTTCTACCAGCAGTTCTCCTCCAAGCCGGACTGTTTCATCGCTGCGCTCGAGGACACCATCGCCCGGCTCGGCCGGACGCTGAGCGCGGCGCTGGACCTAGGTGGTGCACCACTGGCGACCTTCGACCGACTGCTGGCGGCGTACCTGAATGCCCTGGCCGACGACCCGGCCACGGCGCGGCTGTTCCTGATCGAGACCTACGCCGCCGGGCCGGACGTGATGCGACGTCGGCTGGAGTTGCAGACGCAGTTCGTGGACGGGATCGCCGACGTCTTCGGCGTGGCCGACGCCGCGGGACGGTTCGCCTGCGAGGCGCTCGTCGGGGCCGTCATCTCGATGGTCACCGCCCGCTTTGTTGCCAACGACGTCGCCCGGCTGGACGCATTGCGGGCGCCGCTCGTCGAGCTGGCCGGCCGCCTCCTCACTCCTCGAGCGGAGTGAGCGCGATCGGCCGGTAGGCCAGGTACTGGTTGGGTCGGGGATTGGCGCAGGTCAGACCCGATGCCTCGGCGCGCTCGACCTGGACCGTCACCTCGAACAGCCCGTGCGGTCCACGCAGCCGCACCCTCGCGATCCCGTTCTCGACCGGTGTCGTCGAGACGACCTGCAGGTCGCGGCGGTACCGCAGGGCCAGGTGCTCGTGCGCGAAGGCGAGCGCCGCCTGGGCCGGGGCCGGCAGTCCGACCCGGCCCCGGAGCAGCGCCGCGATCACCTCGCCGGCCTCGGCCGCGGCCACGAACTCCTCGGCCGCGAACGGGAGCACCCGGCCGTAGAGCAGGCCGACCGGCAGCACCAGCACGTTCGCCGCGAACCGGTCACCGCCCAGGTGGCTGGTCTCCCATACGCGGTCGGGCCGGATCGTCGCGATGGCCGACGCCACCGGCCGTCCCCGCAACGCGCAGCAGGTGTCGTGCTTGCTGTGCGCGCACACGAGGAACAGCGGGTCACGGTCCGGGTCACCCATCGACCCGTCGAGCGGCAGGTCGAGGAGGTCGGCGTCGGCGTCGTAGGTCCCCCACCGGAGCGCCTCGATGCCGTCGCGGGTGTCGGCGAGGGCCCAGTGGCGTACGGCGCTGCGCGGCGTGCGGCCGGGGCGCCGGATCGCCTGCACCCGCACGCCGTCCCGCGCTCCTCTGGACTCGAGCTCGGACGCGACCGCGGGGTCGAAGCGGGAGTCGCGCAGGCCGCCTCGACCCCAAGGGCCGGGTTGTTCGACGAGCAGGATCCGGGCCGCGGGAAATGCCGTGCCCAGCATCGGATCGCCGCGGAGTTGAGCGCGCAGGGCGCAGCGCTCGAGGCTCTCGCGCGGGTGGGGCACGTGCTGCCTACTCATGCCCTCACTGCGTTCGAGGATGCGGAGACGCAATACCGCCAGGTCGCTCCGCAAGCGTCGCTCATGGCCGGGCGGGTCATCCGGCGCGTTTCATGCCGGGCAGTTTATTCGGGGCTGTTCAAACGGGGACGAGCACGCCCTCGCGGATCAGTCGGCGGCTGACGGTCAGCTGCTCAACCGGGTCCAGGCCGGCCAGCTGCGCGGGCGTGAAGGTGGTGCCGGAGAGCACCGTCTTGATCGCATCGGCGGCGGCGCGCGGAAGATCGATGGTGCGGTCGAGCAGGACGAGCCGCACGTGCTCGCCGTCGTGGTCGACGTGCAGCCGCAGGCCGGCCCGCAGCCGTACCGGGGTCGCGTCGTCGAGGGCGTCGGCGGCCGCGAGTTGGGCGAGCGGGCCGATCGGCTCGGGACGGGTGCGTTGCATCAGATCGGTACCGACGTTGCCGGCAACCCGCGCCGCAGGCACGTCGTCGAGCCGATCGTGCAGCGCG
>JAOPVG010000104.1 GCA_025966255.1 Jatrophihabitans sp. | reverse complement strand
GCTGCCCCGGTCGGGCCGCAGGTAACCGGTGATGACGTTGAACAGGGTCGTCTTGCCGGAGCCGTTCGGGCCGATGAGCGCGGTGATCGAGTCCTCGGCGACCGAGAAGGACGCGTCCTGTACGGCGTGGACCGACCCGAAACTCCGGGAGACGTTCTGCACATCCAGCAGTGCTCCCATCAGTGGCCCCCTTGCCCGCTCGCGGCGCCGAGACCGGCAGCGGCGGTGACGGGGTGCGGCGAGGGCAGACCCGGCGGCGCGCTGTCCTCGGCAGGTGGCGCAGCTGCGGCGCGGCGGCGGCGACGCATCCGGAGCCGTTCCTGGATCGACGGGACGATTCCGCGGGGCATCAGGAGCATGACCACGAGGAACACCAGTGCGTACGCGATCAGATAGAACTGGCTGCCGCCGAGGCTGTACGCGAAATACTGCTGGGCGAGTTCGAGGATGAACGCGCCGAGCACGGGACCCCATACGGTGCCCCGGCCCCCCAGGAACGTCATCAGCACTATCGCGATCGTGATCAGCGGGTCGACGGCGAACTGGGGATAGACGAAGCCCTCGTAGTACGCCCACAACCCGCCGACCATGGCGGTCAGGCCGACGCTGACCGCGAACGCGAGCAGCTTGACGCCCTGCACGCGCACTCCGATGCCGACGGCCTTGTCCTCGTCCGCCCGCACCGCGGCCAGCGACAATCCGATCTTCGACCGCATCGCACCCCAGGTGAGACCCATCGCCACCGCGAGCAGGACGAGCAACACGTCGTAGAACGGCCGCTCGTAGGTCGCGGTCGAGAACGGTGCCGCCGGGATGCTGAGCCCCTGGGCGCCACCGGTGAGGCTGCGCAAGTTGAACGCCAGCGTCTGTACGACGAACAGCAGCGTGATCGTCACGATCGCAAAGACGTCCGACCTGGTGCGCATCGAGATCGCTGCCACCGGAATCCCGACCAGCGCGGCGGCCAGTCCGACGAAGGGCAGGATGAGGAACGGCTCGTAACCGCTGTGGATGCCGTGGTGCTGGAACCAGATGCCCACCGTGTAGGCACCGATCCCGAAGAAGGCGGCATGCCCGAGTGACGGGTAACCCGCCATCCCGCCGACGAGATTCCATGCGCTCGACATGACGGCGTACATCAGCGTGAACACCAACATGTTGAGCACCCAGTGGGCGAGGTTCATCGAAGGCAGTGCAGCCAGCACGGCGAAGAACACCACCGCCCGGGTCGGGCCCATTCTCTTCAGGCGATTCATATTGCCCCCCGGGCGGACGCACCGAAAAGGCCACGCGGGCGGACGAGCAGCACCAGCAGCAGCACGATGAAGAAGGTCATGTCGGACCAGATCGGCGACACCGTCGAGGCGACGACCGCCGACGAGACCGAGATGATGCCGGCGCCGACGACCGCACCGCCGATGCTGCCGAGACCGCCGAGGAGCACGATCGACAGCAGCTTCGAGATCAGGTCGTAGTGGCTACCGGAGTTGAACGGATACAGCAGCCCGAAGACCGAACCCGCCGCCGCCGCGGTTGCCGCGCCGATACCGAACCCGATCGCCGAGATCCGGCTGGCCTGCACGCCGAGAAGTCGCGCCGATTCGGGGTTCTGCACGCTCGCCCGCACGGCCCGGCCGAACCGGGTCCGATTCAACAGCAGGTACAAGCCGCCCAGAGCGGCCAGCGAGAGCAGGAAAGCCCACAGCCGCACGAGCGTGATCTGGTAGCCGAACACCGTCCAGCTCGCATCCGCATAGGTGGTGTTGATGCTGCGGACGTTGGTGCTCCAGACGACGCTCATGATGCCTTCGAGCAGCAGGGCCACCGCGAACGTGACCAACAGGCTGAGTTCCGAACGGTCCTCCTTGCGCAGCGGACGAAGAAACAGCAACTCGACCAGCACACCGACCACGAACAGCGCCGCCGTGGTGATCGGGATGGCGAGGAACGGGTCGATGCCGAAACTCGCGAACAGCTGGTACGACAGGTACGCCGCGAGGATCACCATCGCGCCCTGCGCGAGGTTGACGACCTTCATGATGCCGAATATCAAGGTCTGTCCGGACGCCATCAGCGCGTACACACCGGCCGTGAGGATGCCGAGAATAATTCCTTGAACGAGAGCGTGCACGGCTCACCCGCCCCAGTTCGGCTTGGGCGCCACGGGCGCGGCCTGCGCGATCTTCGTCGGGAAGACCGGGACCAGCTTGCCGCTCTCCCATTGGACGAGATTGAACTCCCCGTTCGGCGCACCGTTCGCCGACCAGGACAGGTTCCCGAGCAGCGTCGGCCAGCTACCCGAGTGCAGCGTGCTGATGATCGTCGCGTTGTCGACCTTGTGGGTCTGGCTGGCGACCGCCTCGACGAGCTGGCCGGCGGCGAAGGCCTCGGCACTGCTGTCGTCGACCTTCTGCGCGGTGCCGCCGTACTTATTGATGTAGGCCGTGGTGAACGCGGCACTGCCCGCGGCAGTCGAGCCGGGGAACCAGTCGCTGGCGGAGAAGATGCCGGCGGTGTTTGCCGCACCCACCTTGTCCGGGAACTCCAACGGCGAGTTCGCGCCGTTCGACAGGAACATGAACTTCGGGTTGTACTTCAGCTGGACGAGGCTCTTCACCTGCGCGTACGCGTCCTGGTTCTGCGTGCCGCCGACTATGACGTCGGGGTGCTTGGCCGCGATCGCTCCCATGACCGGCGACAGGTCGGCGGTCTCCGACGGGTAGACCTGCTTGTAGACCGTCTTGATGCCGGCCGCTTCGAACTTCTGCCGGATGTTCTCGGCGATCGGCGCGGAGAACGGATCGTCGAGTTCGGCGTAGGCCGCCGTCTTCGGACGCTGCGCGGCCGGCAGGCTGAGGATGTAGGCCGCGAACACATCGCCGGCCTGCGTCGTCGGCGCCGGCTGCACGAAGAAGAAGTTGTTCAGGTTCTGCTCGAACACCTTCGGGCCCCCGCCGGCCGGGGCCAGGAACGCGTATCCGTACCGCTTGGCGACCTGCGCGGCCGGAATGGTCAGCAGCGTCGAGAAGGGCCCGAAGGTCAGGTCGACGTGGTCCTTGTTGATCAGGTTCTGGTAGTTC
Organism: Jatrophihabitans sp.; assembly: GCA_025966255.1. Classification (GTDB taxonomy): domain Bacteria; phylum Actinomycetota; class Actinomycetes; order Mycobacteriales; family Jatrophihabitantaceae; genus Jatrophihabitans. The sequence goes on along the minus strand of JAOPVG010000104.1, from coordinate 2,282 downwards.
GTGACCACCTGGTTTGGGCTGGAGGCGTCGTTGACGATGTCCATCTTGACCTTGCGGCCGAGAATCCCGCCCTTCGCGTTCACGGTGTCGGCCCACAGCTGGTAGCCGCGTTGCACCGCCTTGCCGGAGTCGGAGAAGTCGCCGGTGAGTGACACCGACGCCCCGATCACCAGCGTCTTGGACGTGGAAGCGTTCTTGTTCCCGCCCGCCGGCGCCGTGCTGGCTCTGGATGCGCAGCCGGCCGCGAGTACGAGCGCCACCGCGGTTGCGCAAGCAACCGGGAGACCTCGTCGCAAACGATTGTGGTGAAGCACCGAAGACGACCTCCTGAAGGAGTGGAGTCGGGTTGCCCCCGCGCTGACGTTCCGATTGCAACAGCGTCATGTCCACGGGATGCACAAACGATTGCGTTAGATTGCTCCGCGATGCTGGCCATGTCAATAGCGGATTACAAAGCCGCCGCAGAGGGCCTTGCCGCTTGCGCCCGCAAAGGATTGTGGACTTAGATGATCGAAACTCGACTTCTAGCTGAGGTGGCCGCATGACGAGGGTGCGCCTGGTTGATGTTGCTCGAGAGGCCGGCGTGCATCCGGGTACCGCCTCGCGTGCGCTGAATCCAGCCGCCCGCGACGGAGTGAGCCGACGTACCGTCCGCCGGGTGGAGCTGGTCGCGCAGCGGCTCGGGTACGTGCCCAACACGCTCGCGCGGGGGCTGCGCACCTCACGCTCGTTCGTGGTCGCCCTGGTCATCCCCGACATCACCAACCCGCTCTTTCCGCAAATCGTTCGCGGGGCCGAGCAGGTGCTCAGCGAGGCGGGCTACACCCTCGTCCTCACCGATACCAACAACGACCCGGCCACCGAGGGCTCGCAGGTTGCGGCGATGTCCGCCCGGGGTGTGGACGGATTCATCGTCGCGACCGCGCGGTGGGAGGATGCGACTCTCGATGACCTCGCGGCCGTCGGCACGCCGACGGTGCTGGTGAACCGGCGCAACGCCGCCGGCCTGTTCCCGTACATCGGCGCCGACGACCGGCGCGGCGTCGACCTGTGCGTCGATCACCTGACGGCCCTGGGGCACTGCGCGATCCTGCACCTCGGCGGACCCGCCAACACGTCGACCGCGCGCGACCGTTCGGACGCCTTCCGTCAGTCGATGCGGGCGCACGGCCTGTCGGGCGACCTCTCGATTGCGGGCGCGTCGTATACCGAGCAGGCCGGCGCTGAAGCGGTGCGCGCCGCGTTGCAGCAGGGTATGGACTTCACCGCTATCGTCGCCGCCAACGACCTTCTCGCCCTGGGCGCGGCGCAGGCCCTCGCTGAGCGCGGCATCACCTGTCCGGCCGACGTATCGATCACCGGCTACAACGACATCGACTTCATGAGCCGGCTGAGCCCGCCGTTCACGACGGTCCGCGTCCCACTTCGCCGGATGGGTGAGCTCGCCGCGCAGACGCTGTTGGCGTGGCTGGATGGACGCCCTCCGGACGCCGCCACCCAGGTGCTACTGCCCGTCAAATTCATGGAGCGCGGCACCACGGCGCGGGTGGCCGTTCCGGTCCGATAAGGCCGGTCCGGCTGGAACGAGGTGGCCCGCGCCGCGCGTCAAGGCCGGTGTGGCGACCGTCTCGTGTGAACGATCTTATCCGGTTATTACCCTCGACGAAGGCGATGCTCTGCGCGACTGTCACGAGGCCACGAGGCCTACGGCCGCGATTCCGGACCGGAATCGGCTCCAGAGCGGTTCACCTCATCACCTCGGAAGTTGACTTTGTTTTGCCCCTACGCAGTCGCATCATCTTGCCCACCCGCACCCACATCATTGCCCTTGTCACGGTCCTCTGCACGCTCGTTGTCGTGCTCGTCCTGACGTTCGAAGACTCGACCGCCGCGGCCGCTTCGCCCTTACGCCATTCGCAGGGCCAGGCGCGCGGCTCGGCGGCAAAGACCAAGGAGACCGCGCGCCCGACGGCCAAAGTCCAGGCGCATTTCTACATCGGCGGCTTGAGCTTGACCGTCGTCCTCCCCGACGTGCCGACGGCCGCGCCCAAGCCGAAACCGAAGGCCACAGCCGCTGCGCACCCGCAGCGCAAAGTGGGCCTGCCGCCCCGGACCAAGCCGGGTTGGGTGACCGATGGCCACTACTTGCGTTCACTGCACGGGACGCCGCGGGATCTGGCAGCGATGCGGGGCCTCGGCGCTCGCGACGCGACGCGCAATCCCGCCGGCCAGAAACACATGGTGCTACTCGACATTGGTGGCCAGGCTCGCAACGGCGTGCA
>JAOPVG010000077.1 GCA_025966255.1 Jatrophihabitans sp. | reverse complement strand
GTGGCGATCGACAGGGTCATGGATCCGGGTCGCGGCACCCGGACCGCCGAGGTGTAGACCGGGTGACCCGCGGTGGTCGTCCGGACCACGTCCACGTCGATCGGCTGCAGGGGTGACACTGACGCATCGCGGATCGCGGTCATCGGGAACGTGCCGCTGACGTTCACGCGGGGCGGGCGGAACGGAATCAGTGCGGCCGGTCTCACCAGGGGAGCGGCCGCCACGGCCAGTGGGCGCGGCCCGAGCGGCGGGAAGAAGCGCGCTCCGCTGCCGGCGATGGTGAGCACGCACGGGCCGGTGCCGTCGTCGGGCGGGGTGTCGGTGGTCCATTCGGCGAGCAGGTGGGCGCCCGACACCCAGGAGCTGAGCACCGTGATCACCGGCGGGTCGATGGCCCCGGCGACCAGGTTGGCCGTTCGAACCGACACCCGACCCAACGCATCGCGCAGCACGACGTCGACCTCGATCGGGGTGCCCTCGGTGGGCCGGACGAACCACGCCTCGTACGGCGTCACGCCGGCAGTGGGCCCGCCGCGCAACACCACGCCCGTGGCCGCGGTGGCCGGCGTGACGCTTAGGTCCGCGAGTCCCAGGGCCGCGAGGTTGCCGCCGCCGGTGAAGATCGGGGTGCTGCCGTTGCGGGCGGTGACCGTCAGCGTCCCGACATCGAGGGGGAGCGCTGAGCTGAACCCGACCCGGACGCCGGTGCCGTCCGTGCCCCAGCCGTGCAGGGTGAGCGCCGACAGGTCCGGCGGGGTCATCGGCGGCGAGGCGATGACCGCGACCGGCGAGGCGATCGAGCGGGCGCCGTAGGTGCCACTGTCGTTGTCGTGTTCGACCGCCACTGCGACTGCGCGCAGCCGTAACGGCCGCCAGTCGGTGCCGACGGCCAGGGCGGCCACCGTCGCCGTCACCGCCGGTCCCGGCGCGGGCGCGGTCGGATCGGGCGCGACCGGCGGCACCGCGATGACGGTCAGGGGCGGTCCCATCGTGGCCACGTTGGCGGCCGCGGCGGCCACCCGGGTCGCGTACAGCTCGAAGCGAATGATCGGCAGCGCGCAGCGCGAGGTCATCATGACCGTGATGGTGCTGCCGTCCGGGTCGAGCGCGGCCGACACCACCGGCATGGTCGGCGTGACGACCGTCGGGGCGGCGGCCGCCTGCAGGCCGCCGTGCGAGGTGGGCCAGGCCGATTCGACACCGGCCGCGTTCACCGCGGTCACCGCGAACAGGGCGATCTCCTTGCTGCCGCGCGGCAACGCGAAATCGACGCTGCTCGAGCCGTTCGGGTAGGTCGCTGACCGGGTGAACGGCGCCCGCTGGGCCGATCCGGACAGCGAGTCGTAGGCCGCCTGCAACTGCGCGTAGCGAGCCGGCAGCGTCTCGGACGGGTCGGCCTGCGGCGCGAGCCCGGCGGCGGTGCGCAGCCGGGTCTCCGACACCGACCAGACCGACACTGACACCGCGCCGGAGATGCCGCCGGTCGACACGACGACATGGGAGGCGTTGTCGGCGTCGGGCAACGAACCGAGAGGAACGACGAGGGGAGCCGTGAAGGCCACCGCCGGTGGGACCGGCGATCCGGCGTAGGCCACCACCGGCTGGGCGGCCACGTCGCCCCACGGGGCGCCCGGCACGGTGGTGAGCTCGCGGGCCCAGCCGGCCACGGCGTAGTGCGCGGTCGTGGCGAAGTCGAGCAGCCAGTTCGTGACGGTCAGCCGGTACCGGCGGCTGTCGCCCTGCGCCGATCTGGTCGCGGCCGGAAAGCTCGGGTCGGACGGGTCGACGACGCCAGTGCCGTCGGCGGTCAGGTATTGGACGCTGACATCCGCCGACGGCGGCAGCAGCCTCGCCCCGGACACCCCCAGGCTGATCGTCCGCAGCGCCGAGCCGGTCGGCACGCCGTAGGGACCGACCCCGCTCGGCAGCGGTGCCCCGGAGTAGGCGACCGGGCTGGTCGCGATCCGCACCTCGAGCGCCGCGGGAATGCGGGCGGCCCAATCCACGACCAGGTCGAGCGTCACCGTGGTCGGGCAGGTCGGAGCACCGGCGTAGATCGGCTCGGCCCGCGCCGACACGACCTGCGGAATCGGGTACGGCGGCGAGCTCGATGCGTAGCTGACGTCGGCCCAGCTCGACCAGAGCCCGTACACATCGGCCACGGCGACGGCGTGCCCGATCGTGCGGGCCGACAGGTTGACCGGTAGTTCGGTGTCGACGGAGTCGACCAGCGCGACCTGACCGGCGTTCGGGTCGGGGCGAGCCGTGAGCAGGAGGGGTCGCCAGCCACCGGCCGGATCGGGCTCCAAGGTCAGGTCGGCCGGCGCCGGTGCGGCCGGGTAGCGGGCCAGCGCCGCGACGGTCGGACGCTCCATCGCGACGCTGATCGGCACCCGGTCGAACGCCAGCCGGACCGTCTCGGTCCACGGCGCGACATCGGACGTGGGCAGCAACAACCCGGCCCGCTCGGCGATCAGCGACGTCGGATGGCCCGGTGGTCGGTGCACAGTGCCCGGCCAGGGCAAGACGACGGCGAGATCGATACCGGTGCCATTGGTTCCGATTCCGTCGGGGTAGGAGGCGGTGACCATGAAGTCCGCATGGGTCACGGCGAGGACGGCGGTA